>CAYJLB010000046.1:0-17203 GCA_964370845.1 uncultured Oscillospiraceae bacterium | reverse complement strand
TTTTAGAGGAGTGTATTGCTTCTTTTTATGATCAGTTATCAAAAAACAATATTATACCAAATATAAAAATTCCGCAAGAAAAAATATATTGCAATGGCGATAAAACCGCTTTAACACGAGTTTTCAGCAATATAATAAGCAATGTTATTCGATATTCTGACCAAGATTTAACCATTAATTTAACGGATAATAAAGAAATTTACTTTGAAAATAAAGCTTCTAAACTAAACAATATTCAAGTTGGAAAATTATTCGACCGATTTTTCACTGTTGAAACCCAGAAAAAAGGAACTGGGCTTGGTCTTTCCATCTCAAAAACTTTGATTGAACAAATGAATGGAGAAATTTCTGCTTTTTATGATGATAATAAGCTTAGAATTGTGATAGTTTTAGTGTGATTTAATAGTAATCAAATAAAAAAGAGGGTGTGATGAAACACAGTTTTTGTTTCATCACACCTTTTTGATTTTTTTATAAGTCAATATAACGCTCTCTTAAATTCCCTAATATGGAGCTTTTTGTGCCGAAAATATAATCTTTTTTAGTTGTCATATTTTTTGAAAAAAGTTTAATTTGCTCTGATTTAACATTTTTTGAAGAAGCTGTTAAAATTATTTCCGATGGCTCAAAAGTGCTTTCAACGATAACCATTGCCTTTCCTGCGAAGAGTTTTCGTTTAGGCTCTTTATCGTGTTCGTGGCTCTTAGGATTTCCATTTCCAACACCTATAATCGTGCCTTTTCCCTCAATTGAAAAATCTATATCAATTTCCGAATTTGTCACAAAATTCCCCTTTTTGTCAATTACTTCAACAGTTATTACTGCACAATCAACGCTATTTGCTATTAATTCAGTTTTATTTGCAGTTAAAACTAATTGATATTCTTCATCACTTGTGTTTAAAATTTTAGTTATCACTGGCTCATTGTTTTTATATGCAATTGCTTTTAATTCGCCTTTTTTATAGATAGTTTCCCACTCTAAGTGACCTAGTTTTTCCAATTTTTGTCGTCCTTGTGAAACTCCATTTATAAATAATTCTACTTCTTCACAGTTTGAAAATGCCCACACAGAAACTTTTTCTCCCTCATTAAGTGGCAAATCCCAAGTAGGAAAAATATGTAGCATATCTTCATTTGTCCAACAAGCCTTTATGTAATAAGCCCAATCTTTGTAAAATCCACATAAATCAAGTATCCCAAAGCTAGAAATAACTTGTGGGTATTCATACGGGAAAACTTCACCACGATAATCAAAACCTGTCCACAAATATTGCCCTAAAAAATATGGTTTATCACTGTGAACTTTTACAGCTTCTTCAGGCGTTAGCCCCCAGAAAGGTCCGCAATCGCCATAGCAAGTAACTTGCCCATCATGCTCTTTGTTGTACCAAACACCACAATCTTGTGCTGAATTACTCACCCTAGGACGTGAAACGTTTCCGCTTGAAAAGCCACGAATATAGCATCTTCCCGAAGTTTCTGTGCTTACAAAACAACATTCAGGGTTACTGTTATGTACGATTTCGTGTTGAAAAGGTCCGTCTTTTGGATTAAGGTAATTTACACCGTGAATATGACGTTTGTAACCATTGTTATTCAAAAATCTTATGATATTATCAACGTCGCAGTTAATAGCGAAAAGAAAATCTCTACTATCATCAAGTTGCTCACCAATTGCAATTAATTTGGAGAAAATATTTACACCCACTTGATTTTTTTGTATTCCCATTTCTTCATTTCCCATTGAATAAAAAATAACTGACGGGTGGTTTCTGTCACGTTTAATAAGAGTTTTGAAGTCATTTATACACTCAGCAGAAGTCCCAGGCAATCTATGCTCGTCCATTACAATAAATCCAAGTTCATCACATACTTCAAGAAAAACAGGGGAAGGCGGATTGTGTGAACAACGGTAAGAGTTACAACCCATTGACTGAAGCACTTTAACTTTGTATTCCATTGTGGATTTAGTGAGAGCGGTTCCTACACCTGCTAAATCATCGTGTCCGCAAACACCTTTAAGCTCAATTTTTTCACCATTAAGTTTAAGTCCATTTACAGCGTCATAACTAAACTTTCTTACACCAAATTTTTGTGAAAATTCATCAATATTCCCTTCACATTTTATTGCAATTTTAGCTTTATATAATTGAGGGTTTTCTGTATCCCAAAGTGAAATATTTTCAAGCTTAAACGAATTTTCAATTTTTGTTATAGCAAGAGGGCTTGACGAAAAATCTCCCTTAACACATGCAACTTTCTCACCCATAGGGTCAAAAATATCAACACTATAACTACACTCTTTTTCAGCAAAATAGTTGCTATCCACTTCAAGTTCCAAAGCAACATCACAAGTTTTGTTAGAAATATCAATATTAAAAGGCTTTAAAAATGCTCCATTTTCAGCAAGACAAACCTTTTCAGTAGCAATAATAAAAGCATCACGATAAATTCCTCCACCTTCATACCACCAACCTTCATAACCTCTTGCATCAACAAAAACTGCTATTGAATTTTCACTTTCGTAATTAATTATTTCTGTTAATTCGTAAGTAAAACCTAGATAACCACCTAAATGACGGCCTATAAAATGCCCGTTACACCAAACCTGACTATCACGAAATATCCCATCAAATCGAATGAAAATGCGTTTATCTTTTGTTTCTTGTGGCAAATTAAATGTTTTTCTATACCAAGCAACACCTTTTCTTAAACAGCCAACAGAATCGGATTCCTCTGGAGTAAATTCACATTTTTCAATGACAAAATCGTGTGGAAGTTTTACATCTTTCCAATCGCTGTCATCAAAGTTTGTAATTGCTAGTCCATTATTGCCCACTTTTACCCATTGGGGTTCTTTGTATTTTTCACCGGCAAATCGGTCAAAATTCTTTCCCTCACAATCGTGATCGCAAAATTTCCAATCAAAATTGAAATTATATTCACGTTTTATCATATTACAACCTCCAAATAATTATTTTGAAAGTAGTATATCATATGTATACAAATAAGTCAATAAAAATTATTTAGATATTTTGTTTCTCGAAATTTTTTTTGCTAAATACGATTAAGCGTTATTCTTTTTGTAATACTTGGCTTGAGAAAGCCATAGCTCATTATATTTTCCATTTTCGTCTTCAATTAGTTTATCGTGGTTACCTCTTTGTACAATCTTTCCATCATCGAAAACTATAATATCATCGCAAAATTTACAGCTTGATAGTCTGTGACTAATGTACACAGTGGTTTTATCTCCAACTATTTCATTGAATTTTGAGTAAATGTCATATTCCGCTAACGGGTCAAGTGCAGCGGTTGGTTCATCTAAAATTATAAATGGAGCGCGCTTATATAACGCCCTTGCAAGGGCTATTTTTTGTGCCTCACCACCGGAAATTTCCACTCCATCTTCTTCAAAATCTTTGTAAAGACAAGTATCTAAACCTTTAGGCATTTCTTTTAATCTATCGCCAAAACCCGCTTCCTCAAGGCTTTTTTTAACTAATTTTTCGTCATAGTCAACTGCCCCAGCTACATTTTGCCCTAAACCAAAGGAAAAAAGTTTGAAATCTTGGAAAACTACTGAAAAGATGCTCATATATTCGTCATAATCATACTTTTGAATATTCACTCCGTTTAAAGTGATTTCCCCCTCGGTCGGGTCATATAGCCTACACAAAAGCTTTATCATAGTAGTCTTTCCACTTCCGTTAATGCCAACAACAGCTAATTTTTTTCCTATTTCAAGTTTCAAATTTAGATTTTTAAGGACAAAAATATCTGTTCCTGGATATTTAAAGGATACATTTTTGAATTCAACGTCATAATCATAATCAGGAACGTCACAGAAAACTCGCTTTTCAACAGGAAGGGTTCCTTGGTATTTTGCATTTGGTTTGTCCAAAAATTCAAACAAAGATTTTAGTATTTCAGCATTTCCTAAAATCAAAGCTACTTGAGAAACTAAGTCCGATAAACCGTTATTAAGTTGGGTTAAACAGCCCACATACTGAACAATATTACCAACACCAAAAGCTCCAAATAGCGCCTTAATTCCCACAAAAGCGTACATTATAGCGGAAGTTATTGCATTTGAAATTTTGATTTTAATATTTTTTCTGCAAAAACTACCATATAAAAGATTGCAAGATTTTTCTATTAAGGTCACTAAAAGACTAAATTCAGCACTCATTGACTTGTTGAAACCATTTAAGTGCATATCCTTTCCGCCTTGATATGATAAAAATGAAGTTGTGTAGTGACTGTATTTTCGATTTGTTTCTGACCAATCAGAATTAATTTTAATCATTTTTTTCATTGCAACCATTTCGCAAAGCATAATAAAAGCAATGTTTCCTACTAAAATAATTGCCATAATAACAGCTGAAAGGGGGGAAAACAAAAACTCAAACACGCCCGCATCTTTGCTGTGGAAGCTTGTGAATACACTTGCAAGGAGTGAAATGGAAAAAATCACTTGGAACAATCCCTTTATAGCTATCTTTCCACCGAAAAATAATCGTGGAAGTCCTCCACCCATTGAATAGGATATATTTTCTATATATTCAACCTCAAAATGCACATTTGAGTCTTCGATTAATTCATAATCTATAGTTTGAATTTTATCTTTTATAGGCTTTTGTACTAAATTCCAAAATTTCGTTTCATTGTATTCTTGCCACCTTTGCAAAGCGGAGTTAATTAAGCTTATAACAACATTTAAAACTGCTGTTAAAATTGCAAGGAATAATATATGATTAAAATCCTCACTTAAAGAAATTGCAGTTATAATTCTTGCTGACATAAAAATATTTATAAATGGAAGCAAGGAACTAAGCGCAGTTGAAACAATAATTGAAGGCATTAGCCGCGGTACAAGCTGATTTACTACTTTGTATCCTCGTGCAGTTAAAGCAATTCGCTCTTTAAAACTCATAATCTTCTACCTCCACAGCATTTTCTTCATTTTCTTTGTAATAATGGCTTTGCACTTCGAACATTTTGGCGTATTTTCCACCTTTTTCCATAAGATTTTGGTGCGTGCCTTCCTCAATAATTTTTCCTTTTTCAAACATAAAAATTCTGTCGCAAAACCTTGTGCTTGCAAGTCGGTGAGAAATGAAAATTGAAGTATGTCCCTTTGTCATTTCATTGTAACGTTCATAAATTTTGCTCTCCGCAATTGGGTCAAGAGCAGCTGTTGGCTCGTCTAAAATAAGTGCTTTTCCATCTTTGTACAATGCTCTTGCAAGGGCAAGCCTTTGCATTTCTCCCCCTGAAAACTCCACTGCTTCCTCGTGGACTGTTTTTACTAAATTAGTATCTAAGCCATTTGGCAAGCTATTAAATTTAGCGTTAAGTCCAGAAAATTCAATGACTTTTTCTAATTTTTCATTGTCAAAGTCTTTATAATCACCGCCAACAATATTATTTCTTATAGATTGTGGCAAGATAAATATATCTTGAAAAACTACAGAAAAAAGGCTGTAATATTCAAAAATATTGTACTTATTTATTGAATTTCCATCTATTAAAATTTCACCGCTATTTGGTTTATATAAACCGCAAATTAACTTAACAAGGGTAGTTTTTCCTGCTCCATTTACACCCACTAAGGCAATTTTCTCACCTTTTTTAATTTTAAAGTTAAGGTTTTTAATAGTATCAACTTCGCTTCCATCATATCTAAAGTACACATTTTTGAACTCAAAAGAAAAGCTTTCTTTAGGCAAAGCAATCCCTTCACCACGGTTAGTTTCATTAGGAAAATCTAAAAATTCTCTTATTTCAATAAAGCCAACATTATGCCTTACAAGTTCGGTAAAATCAGTAACCATACTACTTAGCCAAGTGGAAAAGCCACCTACTAAACCAAAATAATAGACAAAATCTGCTCCCGTTGCATTTCGTTCTATTAAAATGTAAACTAAAAGTCCGTAGGAAATTACATCTCTCACTAAAGCTAAAAGTGCACAGGAAAAGTTATTCTTGAAATTATAAATAAGCTCTTTCTTTCGCCAGCCCATTCTTCTCGAAAAAGTTTCCTTAAAAACGTCGATAAACCATTCGCCTAATCCGTAAATTCTAAGGTCTTTCGCTTTTGAAAAATCCCCCATTGTTGCTTGCACATATTCAGTTTTTCGCGTTAAACTTTGCCAGTTATCTTTGTTTTTATAGCTCCACTGTGAATCTCTTTTTAAAATCCAAAATGTACCTAAAGTTGTAATTGCTATAACAAAAACAATTATCGGATTTAAGAAAAAAAGCAAGGTTGCATAAGAGCCTATCCCTAAAAAGTTTGCAAAAATTTTAGCTAAAACTAATGAAATTCGCCTTGTTGGACAATCTTCAGAGCCAACGTTATTTTTTGCTTTTGTATATCTATCCAAGCCTTTTGCTGACTCATTCACCTGATAATCATTTGATAAAAAAGTTTGAATAACCTTATTGCTAAAAGAAAAATCAATGCGAAGCATATAGGATTCTATTGTCATAGCAGAAATTGCAGTAATAATTCCTGCGACAATTATAAGTAGAGTGATAGTCCCGATTATTGTGAGTAATTCTGTAGGTAAAGCATTAATTTCAACAGCACTCACCACTTGTTGGGACAAAAAAATTGCTAAAATCGATGTGAGTACAGTAAATGGCGAGTATAAAAAAATTAGTAAAGTAATCCCTTTATTATATTCCCACATACCATTTAGCGCAAATTTTACATTGCTTACTAAAGAATATTTAGTTTTCTCTCTTGGTTTTTTTGCCAAAGTAACAACTCCTTTTTTAATTTATAATCTAAAGATAGCACATCAAAGAAGTTTTGTGTAAGTTTTTGCACGAGTGGCGTCTTTTTTTGCACGAATGGTAAAAATTATAGTGGTAACATAACTTCCGTTGCAAAAAATCCGTCCTCATTTTGCCTATTGACGAAACCGTTATTTTTTTCTACAATTTTGTCTATTCGCATAAGCCCGAAACCGTGATTTCCTTTTTCTTTTGTGGAAAAATAGATTTTCCCCTCTTTCCTCACTTCGCCACATACAGCATTTGAAACTGAAATATATAACTGATTTTTGAGTACACCTATGAAAATTCTGATTACACGTTTGTTTTCTTCATCAATTTTAAATGAAGCTTCCATGGCATTGTCCATTAGATTTCCTATGATTACACAAAGGTCAATTTCAGATATTTTTATCACTTTAGGGACATTTGCCTTTACGTTAATAGTAATATTTTTGGACATAGCAAGGGAAATTTTGCTGTTTAAAATAGCATCTACCATCACATTTCCTGTTTTAATTACAGTGTCAACCGTTGTAAGGTCATCATTTAATTTTAGTAGATAATTATTAACTTTTACATCATTTTCACCAGTTAAAGCGAGCAGTGTTTGAATATGGTTATGATAATCGTGCCTCCATCCTCGCATTTTTCGATAAATATTCTCAACCTCGGCACAATGTTTTGTGATAAGGTCATTTTGATACGCAGATATTCTTTTATCTATAATTCTTCCAAACAAAAAGTCAAATAAATTCATTAGTTACTCCCCCTAAAATAGGATATAAAGGCTTTATTCACTTCGGTGTACAAACGTCTTGATAATGGAATTACACTGTTATTGTCAAGTATGATTTCTGTTTTACTTATCTTTTTAATATGGCGAATTCCTACTAGATAAGAGCGGTGACAGCGTATAAAACCCAATTTCTCGTCATTTAACTCACTCTCAAGACTGGAAATTTTTCTTGCTATTTTAATTTTTTCTTCACTAAGCATTGTTACTTGACAGTTATGGGCAAAGGCTTCCACAAACATAATTTCAGCAGGATTTACTTTTATATTATCTAGTAGAATGTATTTTTCTTGCTTATTTAGCAATGAAACTGCCTTTTTCAAAACTTCTGACAATTTATCATAACTTACTGGCTTCATCAAATAATGCAAAGCCGAAACTTCGTAACCTTCTGCCATAAAATCGGCAAATCCTGTTATAAAAACTATCTGCACATTTTCGTTTTCAAGGCGAATTTTTTTTGCAAGCTCTACTCCGTTAATTTCGCCCATTTCTATATCAAGTAGGAGTATATCAAAATTTTTATCATCTTCATAATGAAAAATAAAACTTTCTCCACTTAAAAACTCTTGAATTTTTACACAAAAATTAGACTCGTCCGCCCAATTGCGTACAAGTTTTTTTACGTTATCTATTTGAATTTGTTCGTCATCGCAAATCCCTATCTTAATTTCCATCTTTCCTCCCCAAAATTAATAGTAATATCATTATACTTTAAATTGCTACTAAAGTCCATATTAATATTGATTTTGTAATTAAAGAAAATTTTCTTAACTCGTCAAATTTAGAACTTCCAAGTCATTTTCTGTTTCAAATTATTCCGTAGAAATTGCATTTTTATTGCTTTTAGTTAAAATTTTTATCGTAATAAAATCAACATCAAAAGAAAGGTTGTGAAAATATGACTTTTTTAGAACTCAAAAGCTTTTATGAAAAAAGTAGACTTCCTCTTATAAAGTTTTGATAGTAAATTAAGATTATCCCTAATTCACTTTACCTACATTTAATGTAGATTTGCCTTACAATTGATGTCAAACACTATAGTTTAATGTTAAAATATAATTGTTAGAAAAAAAGTTTTTTAAAAGTTGCAAATATTAATAAAATATTAAATAAAAATTAAACTTTCAAAAACATAAAAAACTTATTATTGTAGAAAAGTTACAAATCGCTATGGTGAAGGGGAATGAGCATTTTTATGGAAAATTCATTTGTATTTGACATTAGAAAAAAATATAATTCTTTAAGGAATTCGGAAAAAAAGGTTGCTGATACCATTTTGTCCGAGGATTTTGAAATTTTTGACGCTACCATTGAAGATTTAGCTGAAAAAGCAGGTGTAAGCCAACCCACAATTATTCGTTTCGCAAATGCTTTTGGCTTAAAAGGGTTTAAGGATTTGAAGAAAATACTGACTTCTGAAAAGTTGAAAAAAGAAAGCAAAACCGAACTTACAAAAGTATTGTCTTTTGCGATTTCACCACAAGATAAATTGGTTGATACTCCTGCAAAAGTAATTACTACTCACATAAAACATTTAGAGGATATGCTTAAAAATTTATCCTCTTATGAATTGATAAAAGCTATTGAAAGTATTATTAAAGCTGACAAAATTGCAATTTTCGCTGTGGAAAATTCAACTTGTGTTGCCGATGATTTAAAGACAAAACTCACTTACATGGGATTTAATGTTATTTATTATTCCGACCCATATTTACAAAAAATTTCTGCTAAAAATTTAAGTGAAAATGATGTTGCAATAGGAATTTCTTACACTGGTTTTTCAACTATCACCGTCGATGCACTTTACACAGCAAAAAAAGTTGGAGCTACCACAATTTCTATTTCAAACATTGAAAAGTCTATGATAAATAAGTATGCAGATGTAATATTATGCACAGGAAATGAGCAGT
This sequence comes from uncultured Oscillospiraceae bacterium, assembly GCA_964370845.1. Classification (GTDB taxonomy): domain Bacteria; phylum Bacillota; class Clostridia; order Oscillospirales; family Ruminococcaceae; genus CAYJLB01. The sequence goes on along the minus strand of CAYJLB010000046.1, from coordinate 7,709 downwards.
ATTTGTATGGAAATGCAATCTTTTCTCGTTGCACACAAATTGCTTTGATAGATATGATTTACACAGGTATTTTAATTACTGATTATGATAAATATTCATATAATATTGAAAAAAACACCGAAGAAATAAAGTGTTTTGCTTATCAAAACGAATAGTCTTGTAGTTTTTCTACATAAAAAAAGCCAATCCTTGATTTAGTTTTAACAAAAGCTTTACTAAGGTTTGGTTTTTCTTTTTACAAACACTTTGTATACTTGAATTATGGAAAACGACAAGAAAAATAGATAACTTAATAATATAAATACTTTTTATAGAAAGGCTGGAAGTAAAATGCTTAAACTTACAAACATTCAAAAGAAATATGATGAGGTGACAATCCTTGATAACATTAACCTTGAAATCAACGATGGAGAAATAGTTTCTATTTTAGGTTCATCAGGAAGTGGGAAAACTACTTTGCTTAACATTATTTTAGGGATAACTGAAGCGAATAAAGGGAAAATTGAGTTTGGTGGTGCTGACATTACAAATGTAGATATGGAGGACCGTGGATTTAATATAGTTTTCCAAGATTATGCACTTTTTCCAAATTTAAATGCTTATCAAAATATTACTTACGGATTAAAAAATAAGCCAAACATTTCCACTGAAAAAGAAGTGGAAGATTTAATCGAACTTTTAGGATTAAAGGAACATATTAATAAAAAAATTGAGCAATTATCAGGGGGTCAAAAACAACGTGTAGCATTAGCTCGAACTCTTGTTATGAAGCCAAAAATTTTGCTTTTAGATGAGCCTTTATCCGCTCTTGACGGTGTAATAAAAGAGTCAATAAAAAACAAAATTAAAGAAATCGCTAAAGAATTTAATCTAACTACAATAATAGTTACTCACGACCCTGAGGAAGCTTTGAGCTTGTCCGACAAAGTTATGATTTTAAACAAAGGTAAAATCGTTCAATATGCAGAGCCAACAGATATTATTAACACTCCAAAAGATAGTTTTGTTGAAGAATTTATTTTGAAACAACTTGAAATAAAAAGAAATAATATTCTTTCATTATTTGAGCAAATGCCAGCAGTTGCATTTGCAAATTAAGGATTTTTAGTGAAAGGAATAATATTTTAAATGGAAAAATCACAAAACAAAATCCCGCTAATTAAAGTTTTATTCGCATTTGTGGCAATTTTATTTGCAGCATTTTTATTAGTTCCAATGGTTTTAATTTTAGTAAAATCCTTTACTCTTGAAAGAGGAGTAACTCTTAACCATTACGCAGAACTTTTTACCACAGGCGATTTGGGAGAAGCTTTCTTTAATAGTATATGGCTTTCCGCTGTGAGTGGATTGATTGCCACTGTTTTAGCTTTCATTTTAGCCTATACAGTGAATTATACAAACATTCCAGCAAAAATAAAAAAGCTAATTCCAACTTTAACAGTCCTTGCCATGCTACTTCCTACCATAACTTATGGTTTTGCAATAATGTATTCTTTTGGAAAACAAGGCTTGATAACAATGCTTTTTGGAACACAACTTTTTGAGATTTATGGACCTTTTGGTTTGATTTTTGGCTATGTAATTTACACACTTCCAATTGCATTTTTGTTGATAAATAACACTATGAGCTATGTTGACAAAAAGTTTATGATAGTTTCAAGAGCAATGGGAGATAACGCTTTTAAAAACTTTCGAATGACTGTAATAAGACCACTTCTTGGAACTTTTGCAGCTTCATTTATTCAAACTTTTACTTTGTGCTTTACTGATTACGGAATTCCAACTTCTTTAGGGGGAGAAATTAAGCTAGTTTCCACCTTGCTTTATGAAGAAATGCTCGGTAGTGTTCCTAACTTGAATACAGGTTCAGCGGTTGCGATAATGATGTTACTTCCGTCAGTTGCAAGCATTTTATTGCTTACATATTTAGAAAAATACAACATTAGATACAACAAAATTTCAATAATTGAACTCACAAAAAGTAAACTTCGTGACGGAATTTCACTTTTCACATCGGCAATTATCTTAGTTTGTATGCTTTCAGTTTTTTTAGTAATTTTCATTATGCCTTTTGTTGAGCAATGGCCTTATAAAATTAATTTCACTTTAGAGCATATTATGGCGATTTTAGAAGATGACGCACTTTCTTCCGTATACTTAAACTCACTTTTTGTGGCAACATTAACCGCTGTTTTTGGTACTTTAGTTGTATATATTTCAGCATTAATATCCGCCCGAAACAACGGAACAAAAACTTTAGGAAAAATTTTAGACAGCACAGCCCTTGTCAGCAATACAATCCCAGGAATGGTAATCGGTGTAGCTTATTTACTTACTTTTTCTGGAACGCCGCTACAAAATACTTTTCCACTTATCATAATTTCAAATATAATTCACTTTTATTCCTCACCATATTTAATTATGAAAAACTGTCTAGAAAAGCTAAATTCTTCTTGGGAAACAACAGCAAAATTAATGGGCGATAACTGGATAAAAACTGTAATAAGAATTATTACCCCAAACGCATTACCGTCCATTATTGAAGTATTTAGCTACTACTTCATTAACTCAATGGTAACAGTGAGTGCTGTAATTTTTATCGCTGGTGCAAGAACTATGGTTATGACAACAAAAATTAAAGAATTACAACATTTTGCGAATTTCAGTGAGATTTTTGTACTTTCAATATTAATTTTAACCACAAACTTAATTGTAAAAGGATTATTCAAATTCTTTTCCCATAAAAAATAATTAAACAATAAATAATTTTAAATTGTAAAAAAGAAAAGAGGCTATTAAAATGAAAAATTTACTTAAAAAAACAATTGGAGCACTATTAATCGGTGCAATGTGTATTACAGGCTTCACAGCTTGTAGCGAGGAGGAAAAACAAGTTGTTATCTATTCAAATGCTGATGATGAAGCAGTTGAAGCTATGAAAAAAACTCTTGATGAAAATGGTTATGACGGACAATATATTTTCCAAAGTTTTGGAACGTCCGAACTTGGAGGAAAATTGCTTGCTGAGGGGACAAATATTGAAGCTGACGTTGTTACAATGAGTTCATATTATATCGAAAGTGCTCAAAATGACCACAATATGTTCCAAGAATTAACATTTGAAGTAAATTCACTTGACTCTTTCCCAAGCTATTATGCGCCACTTATTGGAAATCAAGGAGCTTTGATAATAAACACTGCTGAAATGGAAAATCAAGGTGTTGATGCTCCTGTTTCAATTAAAGATTTAGCAGATCCAAAATATGACGGTTTAATTTCAATTGTTGATATTACAGGTTCTTCAACTGCGTGGCTTATGGTTCAAGCTTTAATCAGCGAATATGGTGAAGAAGAAACAAAAACTATCCTTGAGGGAATTTACGCAAATGCTGGCGCACACTTAGAATCTTCAGGCTCTGGACCTATCAAAAAAGTTAGAGCTGGCGAAGTAGTTGTAGGTTTTGGTCTAAGACACCAAGCGGTAGCTGATAAAGCTGACGGACTTCCAGTTGATTATATCGACCCGACAGAAGGAAATTTCACACTTACTGAAAGTTTAGCTGTTATTGACAAAGGTGAGGAAACTAACCCACTTGCAATGGAAATGGTTCAATGCTTAGTTGAAAAAGGTAGAACTGAAATTATGGCTAACTACCCTGTTCCGCTGTACAATGGAGAAACTGCTGATGCATCTGCTTTATCACCAAACTCAAAAGTTTTCCAAGAACCACTAACAGTTGACCTATTAAAAGAACACGAAATAATTTCAGAAAGTGCAAAATAACAAAAAGCACGCATAAAGGAAAGGAAAATTATTTTTATGATTAATTATAAATTACTTACACCAGGACCGCTCACAACAAGTGAGGCTGTAAAAAATGAAATGATGGTTGACCATTGTACATGGGATAATGATTATAAAATTATCACCCAAGAAATAAGAAAAGAGCTTTTAAATATCGCTCACGTTAGTGAAGACGAATACACAGCAGTTTTAATGCAAGGAAGCGGAAGTTTTGGTGTAGAATCAGTTTTAATTAGCACTTTAGGGGAAAATGACAAGATTTTAGTTATCTCAAACGGTGCTTACGGAGAGAGAATTGTTCAAACTGTAAAACAAGCTAAGAGAAATTACACAGTATATGAATGTCACTACAACGAACAACCAAAAGCTGCGGAAGTTGCAAAAATTATTGAAAGTGACAAAGAAATTACTCATGTTGTTATAGTTCATTGTGAAACTACTTCTGGAATTTTAAATGACATTGAAAGTATTGGAAAAGTTGTAAAAGATGCAGGGCTTACATACTTTGTTGATGCAATGTCAAGTTTTGGTGGAGTTGATATTGACGTAAAAGGGCTTGGAATTGATTTTATTGTAAGTTCAGCAAATAAATGTATTCAAGGCGTTCCAGGGTTTTCTTTTGTAGTTTGTAAAATTGATGCTTTAGAAAAATGTAAAGGAAAATCCACAAGCTTGTCCCTTGATTTATATGACCAATGGGTTGAAATGAACAAAGATGGAAAATGGCGATTTACTTCACCAACCCACGTTGTATTGGCTTTTTCTAGGGCAATTAAAGAGCTAGTTGCTGAGGGCGGAGTTGTTGCTCGTGAAAAAAGATACAGAGAAAACAACAAGATTTTAATAGACAGAATGCTTGACCTTGGTGTAAAAACTTATGTTGACAGAGTTCACCAAAGTCCTATTATTACAACTTTTTTCCACCCGTCATCTGAAAAATTCAATTTTGAAGAAATGTATAACTACATAAAAGAGCGTGGATATGCGATTTATCCGGGTAAAGTAACTAATGCTGACACATTTAGAATTGGAAACATTGGCGAGATTTATCCAGAAGATATGAACAATCTTTGCGACATTTTCGCTGAATATTTTTCACGTTAAGAAAGGACAAAAACTATTATGAAAAAAATTGAAGCTGTAATTTTTGACTGGGCAGGAACTACTGTTGACTATGGCTGTTTCGCTCCTGTACAAGCCTTTATTGAAGCCTTTAAAGCACATGGAATTACTCCTACAAATGAGGAAGTAAGAGAACCAATGGGAATGTTAAAGCGTGAACACGTTAAATATATGCTTAATATGCCAAGAATTAATGGGGAATGGCAAAAAATCAATGGAAAAAACTTCACTGAAGAAGACGTTGACACAGTTTATGAAAAAAGCGAAAGAGCTATTTTAGATGCAGTTCACAAATTTGCCCAGCCTAATCCTTTTGTCCTTGAAACAATAGGGAATTTAAGAGAAAGAGGAATTAAAATCGGCTCAACAACAGGTTATACTCGTGAAATGATGGATATTGTTATTCCAAATGCGAAAGAAAATGGATATTCACCTGATTTTTGCTTTACTTCAAACGATGTTGGCGGAGTAGGAAGACCTTTCCCTTTTATGATTTTCAAAAATATGGAAGCCTTGAAAATTAGCAGTGTTGACGCTGTAATAAAAGTTGGTGACACAGTTGCTGACATAAAAGAAGGGAAAAATGCGGGAGTTTTAACTGTTGGATTAATCGAAGGAAGCTCTGCAATGGGACTTTCTAAAGAAGAATTTGATACACTTTCAAATGAAGAAAAAGAAACTCAAAGAGAAAGAGTTATTAATACTTACAAAAATTGCGGTGCGGATTTTATTATAAATAATATGTCGGAATTATTATCTGTAATTGAAAAAATCGAAAAATAAGCTAAATTAAGCAAAAAAATAGTGTGGCGAAATAGCTTTTTCGTCACACTATATTTATAAAGAAAGGAATGGAGATTTTATGGTAATGAAAACTACTGAAGGAGATACAAACAACAGCTTTTTAAGAGAAGAATGGCAAGAAAAAAATCTTTCAGAGAGTACAAAAAAAGCCTTGAAGGAAGATGAGAAATATTTTATAAAACAAGCACTTTCCCCCCCTTGCCTAAACACTGTAACTAAAAGTGAGGGAGTTTATATTACCGATGATGAAGGGCGAAAAATCATTGATTTCCACGGAAATAGCGTTCATCAGTTAGGTTATAACCATAAAAACTTGACCACTGCATTAATAAATCAAATACAGGAACTTTCTTTTTCTCCACGAAGATATTCAAATGAAAAGGCTACACTCTGTGCAAAAAAATTAGTGAGGTTAATGCCAAGCGAAGATTATAAAGTGCTTTTTACAACAAGCGGCGCAGTGTCAAATGAAACCGCTTTGAAACTAGCAAGAATTTACACAGGAAAACATAAAATTCTTTCTGCAACGGACTCATTTCACGGTGCAACTTTTCTAACTATTTCAGCTGGTGGAACTAATCACTTTAAAAAAGGACTTGAACCTTTGCTTGATTATTGTATTCAATTCCCAAATTTTACAAATGATGAAAACACAAATCTTCAAACCTTAGCAAAAATTGATGATTTATGCAAAAAAGGCGATGTTTCCGCAATTTTATTGGAACCAATTCGTTGTACAGATGTAAATATTCCTAAAAAAGAGTATTTGCAAAGGATTAGACATATTTGCGATGAGAATGATGTAGTTTTGATTTTTGATGAAATTCCAACTGCTTTTGGACGAACAGGAAAGATGTTTTCCTTTGAAAACTTTGATGTAATTCCAGATATTGTCACAATAGGAAAAGGAATGGGCGGAAGTTTAGTCCCGTTTTCAGCTGTAATTGCTCACAAAAAATTCGATATATGCGAAGAAACTTCAATGGGACATTTTACCTTTGAAAAAAATCCTTTAGGAAGTGCTGTAACTTTAGCTTTAATTGAAACATTAGAAAGTGAAAATTTACTTGAAAGAGCAAATTGTATAGGAAAATTTTTAAAAGGAAGTATTTTAAATTTTGAAAGTGATTTAATTTACGAAGTTAGGCAAATCGGTGCATTAGTTGGTGTTGAACTTCGCTATGAAAATGGCGAAAAAGCGCACAAAGAGGCGGAAGAAATTTTATACAAAGCTCTTGAAAATGGACTTAGTTTTAAAGTTTCCAGTGAAAATGTATTAACTTTATCTCCACCATTAATTATTTCAAATGAGGAATTATATGAGGCTGTTGAAATACTTAAAAAGGCTTTTAAAAACTGAAATATATAACTGATTTTTGAGTACACCTATGAAAATTCTTATTACACGCTATTCTCTAAAAATACATATATAAAAAGCTCTATACCGACTGGTTTAGAGCTTTTTTGTATTATTTTTTATATCTTTAGGTGTCTTGTGGAATTTATTTTTGTGTGCTCTATAAAAAGAAGTATAATCGTTAAACCCTGATTTATAACATGCTTCTGTAACTGAAATGCCAGATTGAATTAATTCTTTTGCTAAAACTAGCCTTTTAGTTATAATATAATCCCAAACTGTTGCACCAGTTGCCGTTTTAAATATTCTGCAAAGTTGAGATTTGCTTATATAAAAATTCTCACTTATGTTTTCAAGAGATAAATCTTGAGTTAAATTTTCATTTACAAAATTAACTATCTTATAAGAGAGAGCGGTAGGTTCTTCCAAAATGCTTTGTTCTCCTGCTATAAAAACATTTCTTAAATTCATAAGTAAATATTGCAAATTAATTACTGAATCTATAATATTTGTTTCATCAAAATTTAAGAACTTCTCTAAAAAAAAACTATAAGTATTGGGAAATATCTGCTTAATATTATATTTATTTTGCTTACCAAGTAGCCTATTATTATATGGTTC
>CAYJLB010000045.1:10518-17331 GCA_964370845.1 uncultured Oscillospiraceae bacterium | reverse complement strand
CTTTTATTAATTTAAAAGCTAGTTTTTTTATTTACTACATTTAATGGTTGTAACAATATACTATAACAGTATGTTGTTACAACCATTTTTTTAATTCATCACATTTCCCGACATTTTTTTGTATTGCCCAGGACTTATACCAATAACTTTTCTAAAAACCCGACAAAAATAGCTTTGATCTTCAAAGCCTACCGAAAAAGCTATGTCTGTTATAGAATAATCAGTGTTCAGCAATAAATATTTACTTTCCTCAACACGCACATTGTTTAAATACTGCACAAAAGAAATATTGGTAACTTTTTTAAATATTGAGGAAAAATATGCAGGCGACAAATGTACAAACTCCGCAACTTCTTCTAAAGTAATTTTTTTGTGATAATCTGCCCTAATCATCGCCATTGCCTTGTGAATATGAATGTTGTTTTCATTTTTAGTTTTGTAAAAAAGACTGTCAATAAAAGCATCTAAAACATTTTGCAATTCATAACAAACTGTGTCAATGTCCTTGTACAAAGGCAATGCCTTTTGATACTTTTTATTTACAGAAAGAACAAATTCTGGCGAAGCTCCCGAGTCAATTGTCGCCCTAGAAAGAACGGAAGCAAGTTCAACAGAACGAAGTTTAACAGCGTCTAATCCATTGCCCTCCGAGAAGAAAACGTAGCCCAAAAATTCGTTCAAAATCTTCCTCGCACCATCGCTATCCCCCGTTTTTATTCGCAAAATCAATTCCTTTTCTTGTTGGAATGGATATTCGGAGGAATTAGTGTTTTCAATTAGCTTATAAGTTTGAATTGCTTCATTAATTCTTGATTGCTGATACAATTTTTCCTGGTTTTTAGCAATTTCAGCAGAACTGTTTACGATTAACCCACCGACCAAAAAACCTAACAAATTTGAAATGTGGTTTGTCATAGAAGGAGTAATGATTGGCAAAATATTTGCAAATTCATTTAAAACATCAACTGTATTAAGGTTAAATCCAAACTTTTTCTGATAATCGCCAATATCTAAAGAATCAGGAGAGTCAAACAAAAAAGGACCAACTAAAACACTCGCAATTAATTTTTTCTTTACAATAATAGGAAAAATCATATTACTCAAACCCGCCGAACAGGAAAAAATATACGCTCCCCCAAATTCAGCTGACATTTTGGTAGCTCTTAAATAAACACTCATACAATTTTCAATATTTTCTACTTCCTTTGAAAAAGTGTTGCAAAAGAGCGATTCTTTTCCGTGATAAATTAACTCCCCACAATTTTCATCTAAAAGTTTAACAGAAATCCCCATACAAATATGAAAAGAATAAAGCATATTCCAAAGTTTTTCTTTTGGAATAAGTGAAAAAATACTGTTCGACATACTTATATTCTTCCTTTCTAATAAGAAATTGTTTATTTCTACAAATTACGATAAGCAAATTTGTGCAAAAACAATGAAACGTTCCACGAAATTTCATTATATAAAAATTATACTAAAAATCTAAAAAAAATACAAGTAAAAAATCAAAAAAAGTTTAAAATTATATCATTAAGTAAAAACCGATTAAGTCGGAATGAAAGGTGATTTTAAAAATGTCAATTATTAATGAAATTTCTGAACAACTACAAAAAGGTAAAGCTAAAATCGTTAAGCAACTTGTTACTGATGCAATCGAGCAAGGTGTTGACGCAAAATCAATTCTAAACGATGGTCTTTTGGGCGGTATGATGATTATCGGTGAAAAATTCAAGAACAACGAAGTTTTCGTTCCTGAAGTATTAGTTGCTGCAAGAGCGATGAACGGCGGACTTGCTATTCTTGAACCATTACTTATCGAAGTTGGAAATGAGCCAGTTGGTAAGGTTGTAATTGGTACTATTAAAGGCGACCTTCACGATATTGGTAAAAACCTAGTTTGTATGATGCTTAAAGGTGCAGGTTTTGAAATCCACGACATTGGTGTTGACTGTGATCCACAAAAATACATTGACACAGCGGAAGAAATTGGTGCTGACGTAATTTGTATGTCCGCTCTTTTAACTACAACTATGCCAAATATGGAAGAAGTTATCAAAACTCTAGGTGAAAAAGGCATTAGAGATAAATATATCGTAATGATTGGTGGAGCTCCTGTTAATCAAAGTTTCTGTGACCAAATCGCAGCTGATTACTACACTCCTGACGCAACAACTTGTGCAGAAACAGCACTTGAAGCTGTAAAAGCTAGAGGCTAATTATATTCTGCTTTAGCAACAAGGGTTACACCCTTTGTTTGCTGTGCAAATTTTGTTTAGAATAAATTAAGTAAAGGAATAGCTTAATTATGCCAAAATTTACAAACTTTGACTTAAAATTAGACGTAGAAAAAATCATGATGCTTATGGATTGTCCTAAGCATCATAATTTATACGATGATATGGTGGAGGAGTTCGCCGAGATAGCAGAAATTGTTGAAAAATCAGTTTTCCCTATGTTATTTACTGAGTTTGGCGAAATTCCAAACGATGATGAAATGTATGGTGAACTTGCTGGAAAAAAAGCACTTTTCGCTATAACTTCCATCGGTAGAGAACTTAGCGACCTTTCCACAAAAGCCTTTGCAGAAAATGATTATGTCAAAGGTATGATGTACGATAGTGCAGCAGATTTTTATTTGTACGAAGTTGGAAAATTTACTCAAAAAGAAGTTTTCAACCTGTGCAAAGAAAAAGGTTATGGCGTTGAACAATCTTATGAAGCTCCCCACAAAATCCCCATGAACATAAACAAAGTAGCTTTTGATTTAACAAAAGTAGGTGAAAGCGACAATTTTTCCATTACAGAAGGATTTATGCTTGACCCTGTAAAATCGGGAACAATGATCTATCTTTTAGGCAATGACACAAAAAAATTCAATGTTTGTCACGATTGCTTTGAATGTAGTTCAGTTGACAGTTGCCGATTGAGAATGCTTACATTTAATAAAATTGTGGTCAAAGATGATTTAGGGGAAAATAAATGGTTTTTACTCAAAAAAGACACCTCTTTGTATAAAGGTTTAATTGACAACAAATTTTATATAGAAGCTCCTTGTGGTGGAAATGGCACTTGTGGAAAGTGTGAAATTACACTGCTTAAAGGGGAAATTACTCCGTCAAAATCCGACCTTGAATTTTATTCTACTAAGGAAATTGACGAGGGAAAAAGGCTAAGTTGTACCGCATTTGCAAATGGTGACTGTACAATTTATCTTGGAAAAAAAGCTGAAATGGAAGTGCTTTCTCATAGCGACAATCACTCTGTTTCAACAAAAAATACTGATAATCCAGTAGCAATTGCAATCGACCTTGGAACAACTACAATCGCAATGACAATGGTTGATTTAAAAGAAAAGTCCGTCGTGGACACCTTTACTACTGTAAATAGTCAACGTACTTTTGGAGCTGATGTAATTAGCAGAATTAAATCCTCGGAAGAAGGCAATTTGGAAAAAATGTCACAATTAATTCGAGATGATTTGTCAAAAGGCATTGCCACCTTACTAAAAGGAAATAATGAAAGAGTAAAAAAAATTATCCTTGCTGGGAACACCACAATGATACATCTTTTAATGGGATATTCTTGCAAAAGTTTAGGTGAAATGCCTTTTATATCTGACCATTTGGACAGCATAAAAATTAGCGCTAAAGAAATACATTCTCAAGAACTTTTTTCTTTAGAAATAAATTGCGACTTGATAATTTTCCCTGGAATTTCTGCTTATGTGGGCGGTGATATTGTTTCAGGAATGTTAGCTTGTGGCTTTGCTGAGAAAGATGATATCTCAGTTATAATTGACCTTGGTACTAATGGTGAAATTGCCATTGGAAATAAGGAAAAAATTATGACTTCCTCCACAGCGGCTGGACCTGCATTTGAAGCGGCAAACATCACTTGCGGAACAGCAAGTATAGAAGGTGCAATCTTTAAATGTAAAATTAATTCCGCTGAAAATATTGAACTTGAAACCATTGGAGGAAAGCCTCCTGTTGGAATTTGCGGAACAGGAGTAATTGAAATTACTTCCGAACTTGTGAGAAACGAGCTAATTGACGAAACAGGCTTGCTAGAGGAAGATTATTTTGATGACGGAATAATTTTAGTAAAAAATACTCAAGGCGATGACATTGTGTTCACTCAAAAAGATATAAGAGAAATCCAGTTAGCAAAATCAGCTATTCGTGCTGGACTTGAAACCCTTATTAATGCTTATGGAGTGTCTTATGATGATATTTCAAAGGTATTTTTAGCTGGAGGATTTGGGCATAAACTAGACAAAAACTCCGCTGCTAATATTGGATTATTCCCAAAAGAAATTCTTCCAAAAATAGAAGTTGTGGGAAATAGTTCCCTAGACGGCTGTATACATTTTTCAATAGATGAAGAACTTGAAGAAAAAATAAATCTTATAAAAGAAATATCTTTAAATGTAGATTTATCAAAAAGTTCCGACTTTAATGATAAGTTTATGGAATATATCGAATTTTAACCCAGATAAAAATTTGCAGAAGTTATGATTTTGCAAATTTATATAAATAAAACAAAAAAATGAATTTCACTCATTTGATTTGAAAGGAAATTAAAACTATGACACCAAAAGAACTATTGTTAAAATGTCTAAACCACGAAGAAACTGAAAGAGCACCTTGGGTTCCTTTTGCAGGAGTTCACGCTGGAAAACTTACAGGAGTAGATGCTGCTAAGTTTTTACAAGACGAAGATGCAAATTTCGAAGCTTTAATGGAAGTTAACAAACTTTACAAACCAGACGGACAACCAGTAATTTTTGACTTGCAAATTGAAGCAGAAATTTTAGGTTGTGAATTACATTGGACAGCTGACGGACCTCCATCAGTTGCAACTCACCCACTAGAAGGCGAAGACGAATTAATCACACCTTGCGACTGTAAAATCCCTAAAAAAGAAGATGGAAGAATTCCTCTTGTAACAAATGTAATGAGAAGAATGAAAGAAGCAGTTGGTGAAACTACTGCACTTTATGGCTTAATCACTGGTCCTTTTACATTAGCAGCTCACCTACGTGGAAATGATATATTTATGGATATGTACGATGACGAAGATGCTACAATTGAATTCCTTGAGTTCTGTAATAAAGTTGCAAAAGCAATGGCTGGCTACTTTGTGGAAGCTGGAATGGACGTTATCGCTGTAGTTGACCCATTAATTTCACAAATTTCTTCCACTCATTTTGAAGAATTTATGGAAAAACCATTTGCTGATTTATTTGCGCATATCAAATCTTTAGGTGCAAAATCTTCTTTCTTTGTTTGCGGTGATGCTACTCGTAATATCGAAGTAATGTGTAAAACTAACCCTGATTCAATTTCAGTAGATGAAAACGTTGACATTGTTGCAGCAAAAGAAATTACTGACAAATACAACATCGTAATCGGAGGTAATATTCCACTTACAACTGTAATGTTACACGGTACTCAACAAGACAATATGAAATATACAATTGAATTAATCGAAAAAATAAATTCAACTAAAAACTTTATCGTAGCTCCTGGCTGTGATATGCCATATGATTGTCCTGTAGAAAATGCAATTGGTGTTGCTCAAGCAGTTTTAGAACCTGAACAAGTGAAAAAAATGCTAGAAAACTATGTTTCAGAGGGCTTTGACAGCATTGAAGTCCAGCTACCTGACTACGCAAATCTAAGCAAACCTCTTGTAGAAGTATTTACACTAGACTCTGCAACTTGTGCAGCTTGTACTTATATGTGGGGCGCAGCTTGTGCAGAAAAAGAAGTTTATGGCGACAAAATAGATTTAGTTGAATACAAATTCACTGAAAAAGAAAACATCGCACGTTGTATGAAAGTGGGAGTAAAAAATCTTCCATCAATTTACATTAATGGTGAACTTAAATTTAGCTCAATTGTTCCATCAAAAGAAGAATTTGAAGCTGTAATAAACTCCTTATTATAATTATCAGGAGGAAATATGACCGAATTTTATTTCATAACAGGATTTTTGGGCGCAGGTAAAACAACTTTTATAAAAAACTTCGTACATTTTTTTAAGGGTAAGAAAATTGCAATAATAGTAAATGAATTCGGAAAAACAGGTGTCGACGGAAAACTTCTGTCGGCACTTGGTGCTATTGTAGAGGAAATTTCCAATGGTTCAATTATGTGTTCTTGCAGAATTTTCGACTTTGAAAAAGTCTTATGTTCAGTTTTAGAGGACAAACCTGATGTAATAATCGTGGAGGCCTCAGGACTAACCGACCCAACAAACATAAAAAAATTAATTGTAGGCAATGAAAAGTATAGTTCACTTAAGTATAAAGGTTGCATTTGCCTAGCCGATTGCGTGAACTTTAAGAAAGTTTTTGCTACCGCTGTGGTTTGCACAAAACAGCTTCTAGTGAGTGATATTCTTTTGCTAAACAAAATGGATATTGCAACAGAACAAGACATAAATGAAGTCCGTGAAAAAGTATTAGCAATTTGTCCTAATATGCAGTTTTACCCTACTATTTTTGGGGAAATTAATGAAGACTTTTTTGCTGGAATAAATGTTAATCCAGCAAAAGTAAGTGAAAACAATCCGCAAATTCACACTCAGGACTTAACTTTGAAGAAATATCAAATTGAAGTTCAAGAGGGAATAACTTTAACTAAATTAGAAAATATGTTGAAGATACTTTCCCCCGAAAGTTTTAGGATAAAAGGCTTTGTTAAACTCCTTGACGATAAATTTTATCACATCGACTGTGTTTCAGAAATTGTTGGAATTAAAGAAATTTCTGTCCTTCCAAAAGGAGCAAAATTGCAAAATCTA
>CAYJLB010000045.1:0-10508 GCA_964370845.1 uncultured Oscillospiraceae bacterium | reverse complement strand
GAAAAGGAATGATAACAAAAACTGCCATAAAAAAAGCCGAGGAATATTTATAAATTTTCAAAAAATAAAAGCAGAAAGCCTAATAAAATAGGTTTTCTGCTTTTTAGTTAATTTTATACTTTATGTTCGTAAAAAATTACGCCTTATGCTCGTAATTTGATTTTTCAAAGCTCAAAATAGCCTTTGAAGAAGAATATTTACTGTAGAACTTATTAACAATTCTACTTAAAACATTATTTAAATCAGTATTATTTGTATCAACAAACATAATCAAAAACTGATACGGATTAATTTTTGTAACAACATCACCAACACGGAGAGTTTGAACAATAACATCTTTAATGTTTTCAGTTTCTTTTTCACGTTGATTACGAGTATTTTTAATGAAGTAGAAATTATCCATACTTACAATACCAAAACCAACCGTTTTGTCCGTTCTTTGTAACGAACGGTCAGTGATTTTGAATATTTCCTTAAAAATTCCATATTCGCAGTAAAAAGCACCCGATTTTTCATTTTCAACAATTAATTTTTGCAATTCCGAATAAGGAGTTTTCTTAACAGGTTTTGCATAGTCAAGAATTTGTTGATATAAATCCAAAATGTTGTGAGTTGGAGATACACCTAAGTAATCCATAAACAACTTGATTGTCAAATTATAATGTTCAAGAGCAGATTTTTCCGCCCCCGATTTAAGCAAACCAATAATCAAATATGCATGCAAACTTTCCTCATAAGGAACAATCAGCAACGATTTTTGACATAAATCAATCGCCGTTTCATACTTACCATTATCAATAAGCATTGAGGCAACTTTATTACACATTTTAACATATTTTGAGTGATAATAAACCCTTAAATTAGTAGCCCAAGATTGCCCTTCACAGGACGGTAAAAAGTTTCCAGTATACAAATCGATTGCATCTTTAAATGCCTCAATCTCAGGTCTTTTTCCAGAAAATCCATCGGCAAATAAATCCTCAAATTGTTCAGTATCAATATTTAATTCAATGTCAGCATTAAAATAATAAGTAGATGATCTACTCATAATAACTTTTTTTGCGTTAGGAAAACCCATTTCATCAAAGATTTTTCTAACTCTAAAAAGTATAACTTTAAGCGCATTAGCAGGGTCAGAAATTTCTTCATCGTCCCAAAGTATTTCAATCATTTCACTCTGCGGAACAGGTCGTGCCCTATTTGCACAAAGATATTGTAAAAACAAACACATCTTTTTAGATACAATAATCTTATCGGTTAGAGGATAGACGGTGTCACCACAAGAATAAGACATTGAAAATTCACCAAATAGCGAAATACTTAAACTATATTCGCCCATTTTTGTCACTCTCCCCTATCTACATTCATATATTGTTTATAATTATACAATAAATAAACACCCTTGTCAAACTTTTTTTTAATTAATTAAAGGAATATTAATGTAAATTATTAAGACTTCTATATACTTGATGTAACTTTTTTGTTACACGAGAGGCTTTTTTATTGATTATTGATAAAAAACCATACGTTTTCATCCTTTTTTTATATCGATTTGTAGAAATATTAAATAGTTAAAAGATTTGCTTCGAATTTAAAATAACAAAATAGTTACACAACACTAAAACTCACTAAAATTTTTATTAATAAAACAAAAAAATTCATTAGTTATGCACTTGAAAACTACTTCATTTTATGATATAATTAACCCGTTAAACGGTGTTGTTATACATATAAATTTAACAATTATTTTATCTTATTAACAATTTATACATAAATAACTAGACGTAATCCACTAAACTGTTAATGTTATCGAAAGGAATGAACGCATTTATGAAGAAAAAACTAACTGCAACTATAATTGCAGTGGCTGTATTAGCAGCTTTTGCAACTGGTTGCGGGAAAGTCGAGGAACAACCGCCAATCGTTTTTGAAACTACCGAGTCTTCGGAGACTACTACTACAACTTCTGAAGAAACAACGCTTGAAGTGACTACTAGTGTTACGTCGAGCGAAAGTGAAGAAAGTTTAGAAAGCTCTGAAGAAACAACAGACAGTGATACAGCTCAAACTACTGAGGATAATGCAGAAACAACTGCTACTGGAGGTGTATCAACTGAAGAAACTACTGAACCTATCACCTCTGAAACAGAAGCAGATATTGAAACAGAACGTTCTGTTATCGACGGCTTAAATTCTGCCGCTGGTACAACTTCAGCGACAACGGCTGCCACTACTACTACGGCTACAACTACGGCTACTACAACTGTCACTACCACAGTTACAACTACAGCAGCTACAACTGCTGCAACAACCGCAGCTACTACAGTGACTGTAGCAGCAAAACCTGCTGCAGCAACAACTTCTGTACTTGTACCTAAAACGGGTTCAAAAACTGAAACTTACAGTAGCGGAGGAGTTTCTGCAACAATTGATTATAGTAACATTTCAAAGGGTTATGTTATGATGAAAGTTTCGGGAACTTCGAAAAAAGTTAAGGGACAATTGACAAAAAGCGGAGGAACAGCGTACAACTATGACGTTCCATCAAATGGACAATGGCAAGTTTTCCCAATTTCAAACGGAAACGGAAGTTACACATTAAAAATGCTTGAAAACACATCGGGGACCAGTTATAGAAAGTTAATTGAGTTTACTGTTAATGTGTCTTTATCAAGTTCACTTTCACCATTTCTTTATCCAAACCAATATATGAACTTTGACTCAAGTTCAACTGCTGTTGCTAAAGGCGCTGAACTATGTGCAGGTTTAACATCAGATATTGATAAATTAGAGGCTATTTATTCTTGGATGGTTTCTAATATTAAATATGACTATGACGAAGCTTCTTCAGTACAATCTGGATATATCCCTGACCCTGATGAAGTATTAAAAACTAAAAAAGGTATTTGTTTTGACTATTCATCTTTAATGAATACAATGCTACGTTCTCAAGGAATTCCAGCGAAAATGGTACACGGCGGTGTGTCTGGGTACGCTTCCTCCCACGCATGGGTAGAAGTTTATCTTGAAAACACAGGTTGGATTACTTTGAAAATTGAAAACACAAAAGAGGGTTGGAAACTTCTTGACCCAACATTTGGTTCTGCGCAATTAGCAGACAGCGGCTATACAGCGACAAAATTTTTCTAAGGAAACAATTATTTTTTTAAGGGCTTTATTTATTCAACAATAAATTATTAATAAAAAAACTGGAGGTATATTGTGAACGAGGGTACAAATAAGAAATTAATCGCAAAAGAGCTTTCAATGCTTTGTAACCAATTTTATAGCATTTTAAAAGCAGGTATTCCATTTGATGACGGTGTTTTAATTATGTCGGAAAATATGGGGGACAAAAACTTAAAAGTAATCACAAAGGCTTTATATAAAGACCTTGTAATGGGCGAAAATTTAAGTGTTGCATTAAGAAATGTTGGCGTTTTCCCAAAATATATGGTGAATATGATTGAAATTGGTGAGAAATCAGGTCGCCTTGATGAAGTTTGTCAATCTCTTGGAAACTACTACGAAAGAGAAAATGTTTTAAGAAACAATATTAAATCTGCAATCACTTATCCTATTATCCTTATCTTAATGATTACAGCTGTAATGGCTGTACTTGTAATTCAAGTAATTCCTGTACTTGAGGATGTAATTGCTGACCTAAGTGGCGATATTACAGCGAGTTCGAGTGCTGCTGTAAATATTGGTGTTGCAGTAGGACGTTATGCTTTTATTACAATATTAGTAATTCTAGCATTGGCATTTATCACATTTTTAATCTCAAAAACTGCTGGTGGAAATAGATTTTTAGTTAATTTATTTACAAAAGTGCCAGCAATAAATAAAATCAACAATAAAATCGGTGGAGCACGTTTTGCTTCAGTTTTAAGCATGCTTTTGGACAGTGGTTACAACACTGAACAAAGCCTTGAATTATTAGCGGGTATTCTTCCATCTGAAGCTACAGCAAAAAAAGCACTTGACTGTAAAGATAAAGTTGCAAATGGAGAGCTTTTTGAAGATGCTTTAGAAGAAACAAAATTGTTTACAGGCCTTTATCCTTCGATGATAAAAATTGCTGTAAAAACTGGTACACTTGACCTTGTAATGGGAAATATAGCAACTAGCTGTAACGACGATGCAAGAGAAAGTTTAGACAGTGCAGTTTCCTTAATCGAACCAATCATAATCGGTGTTTTATCAGTAGTAATCGGTATCGTGCTTATTTCAAACTTACTACCACTACTAGCAGTTATTTCATCAATTTAGTCTTTTTGCGAAAAACAGAAAGGAATAGTTATAAGTTTGAAAATAAAATTTTCAAACTCGGAGTTTTCTGCTTTTCGTCCCTTAAGAACGAAACTTTTTTCACTTCAAAAATTGGGTGAAAAAAGACACACAAAACGTCCAGAAAGGAATAGTTATAATTATGCTTAATACTTATAGAATAAAAACTCTAGCAAAAATTGTAGCTTTCTTAGCGATAATAGGCATGTTTTGGGTTGGTTTTTCTGAAATTTTAGCTACTAGCGAGGAACAAAGTAATAAGATTTTAAAAGAAAGTGTAGCAAAAGCAATAACTGCCTGCTATGCGATTGAAGGAATTTATCCACCAGATATGGATTATCTTGAAGAAAACTATGGAGTAAGGGTTGATTACAACAAATATTATGTAAATTACCAAGTGTTCGGTTCAAATATAAGACCGTCAGTGCAAATTATAAAACTAGGTGATTTAAGCGGGGAAGAGGGGGATATCTTTGCGGGAACGACGTAATGCCTCTGCACAAACAGTGTGCATATTAACAATATTTTTAATTTTTTCAGTCGCTTCGTTATTACTAGTTTTATCATCAGTAGATGCATATGACAAAGTATCTGATATTTCCACGAATAACAGCCAATTAAGAGCTACGTTGTCTTATATCTCAAATAAAATCAAAGTAAACGACAGCAATGGTGGAATAAGAATAACAGAACATGACGGAGTTGAAGTTCTTGAGATTTCCGAAATGATTGACGGATATGAATATATGACTTTACTTTATTGGTACAACGGCGAATTACTTGAGCAGTTCATTTATTCGGAAGATGAATTTAGAGCTGATTATGGTGAGAGTGTAACTAGAATTGCGGAGTTTGATATGAATATCGAAAACGAAAATTTACTTTCATTTTATGCAAAAACTGAAGACGGAATTGATGATAGTATTTTTGTTTCAGTGTCATAAGCTATGATGGAAAACGAAAATAGAAAGGAAAAGGGATAAATGAAACAATCAAAAAGAATTAACCCTTTCTTTGTGGAAATTATAATAGTATTGTTATTTTTAAGTTTCACTTGTGTAATATTACTGCAAATTTTTTCATCATCAGCAATACTTTCAAAACGTAGTTCTGATATGAACACAGCGGTATTAAAAACGCAGAGTTATTTTGAGGAATTAATTTCTTATAAAACAAATGATGAAATTGCTACAAAATTAAGTGAAAATGAAATAAAGTTCGATGAAAATTGGGGAGAAACTGAAAGTTCGCCTTCTTTTATCTTAACTTCAAACTATGAAACAACAGAAAGCGAAGTAGGAACAACATACACTATTACAATTTCTGTAAAAAAAGAAGATGGGTATGAACTTTATACAGCGGACTTGTCTAAATTTATCAATAAATAATTTACACAACAATCACGAAAGGAACGGTTGATTGATGGATAACAGAAAAATTAATGTAGGTGTGGGTATACCTTCAATACTTATGATTTTTATTTCGATTTGTCTTTCCATCTTTGGGGTGCTGACTTTTAAGACAGCGAATTCTGACATAACAATGTCGGAAAAAAATGCTCAAAGAATAACGGAATATTACACAGCAAAATCGGAAACAGAAAATCATATAGCAACAATTACTGAAATGGTAAATGAAAATCCTTCTGCTTTTGATAGTAGTTCTTCAATTGAACAAGTTACTATTTTAGAGGAAAATGGACAAAATTTTCTGCTTATTAACGTTGGAGCAGGAGCTGACCGTGTTCTTGAAACAAAGGTAAGCGTTTCTGACGGAAAATGTACAATCGAATCTTCGAAACTTATTTCAACATACCCATGGGAAGAAATAAGCGATGAACTCGACTTATGGAGTGGTTTTTAACAAACCATAAAATTATTTTAACTTGAATTCAGAAAGGATAGTCCACAAAATGAATATTACCGAATTATTAGCAGATGCAATGACCAAAAAGATTTCGGACATTTTTATAGTAGCTGGTTGTGCAGTTTCAATCAAAATTAATGATGTAATTGTACCGGCAAACGATGTAAAACTAATGCCTGAAGACACTTATGAGTTGATTAAGCAAATTTATGCTTTTAATCCTGACAAAAGTATTGACCGTGTTATGTTAACTGGTGATGATGACTTTTCATTCTCAATTCCACATGTTGGAAGATTTAGATGTAACACATATAAACAAAGAAACTCACTAGCAGCGGTACTTCGTGTACTAAGCTTTGATATGCCTGACCCATCGGTGTTGAAAATTCCAGAAATAATCACTAATTTATCAAAAAAAGAAAAAGGACTAGTGCTTATTACGGGTTCAGCGGGAAGTGGTAAATCCACAACCTTATCTTGTATAATAAATCAAATTAATAACACAAAAAACTCACATATTATTACAATTGAGGATCCAATTGAGTTTATACATAGACATAACAAAAGTATCGTTAGCCAAAGGGAAATTCAATCGGATACAAATGGATATGTAGAAGCTTTAAGAGCTGCTTTAAGACAATCTCCAAACGTAATTCTACTTGGAGAAATGAGGGACTTTGAAACTATTTCAACAGCTGTCACTGCTGCTGAAACTGGACAATTTGTACTTTCTACTCTGCATACAATTGGCGCTTCAAAGACAATTGACAGAATTATCGACGTTTTCCCACAAAGCCAACAACAACAAATTAGAATTCAGCTTTCAATGGTTTTAGAAGCTGTAATTTCACAACAATTGTTGCCAACAGTTGACGGAAAACTAACTCCAGCTTTTGAAATAATGATTGCAAACAGTGCTATTAGAAATATGATTAGAGAAGCTAAAGTCCACCAAATCGACAACACAATTTTCTCATCTTCTGCTGATGGAATGATTACAATGGACACAAGTATTCTAAAACTTTACACACAAAACATTATTTCTAAGGAAACAGCATTAACCTACTGCACAAACTTAGATCAAATGACTAAGAAAATTGCAGCTTTAGGGTAGTGAATTTTACTAAATAAAACAAAAAATGGTGTGATGAACTAAAATCATCACACCATTTTTTTATTAATTTACAATATTTTGTACCCAAACACCTTTTTTAACTAAAATAAAACCAAGAACGCATTTGAAAATATCCAATAACTGACACAATAAATAAATCAACACAATGTTAATTCCTGTGTAATTTGAAAGTATGAAAGCAACAGGAATATTTATCACCCAAAGGAATAAACAGTCGAAAACAAAGGTAATGACAGTCTTTCCACCCGACCTAAGTATAAAATATTCCGAGTGAGCAATTCCGTGGATAGGCATTGCAATTGCAGCAACTAAAATAAATTGAGTAGCTAAACTCTTTACCTCAGCGGAAGTGTTGTATGCGTTAGGGAAGAATGGTGCCGCAAAGCTCATGGCAAGTCCAACTGTAACGCAAGTAATAATTGCAACAACAATCATTCTACTAGCAGTAAGTTTTGCTTCTTCGAACTTGTTTTCACCTAAAAATTGACCGATGATAACAGGGATTGCACCGCCGCCAAGTGCTAAAAATACAATTTGAAAAAGCCCATTTATTGTAAAGGCAATATTCAATCCACCGACAACATTAAGTCCACGAACAGAATAACATTGAAGCAATGCGGTAGTTCCAATTGCCCACAAAATTTCATTCACTAACAAAGGGCTTCCCTTAACAAAAACTTTTTTTACAAGGGCTGATGGAATTTTCATTGTTTTATACGCACCTTGAATAAAAATGAACTTCAATTTATGCTTATGGGTGTAAATAACTATGATTGCAACTTCAATAAATGCCGCTATAACAGTAGAAATTGCAGCCCCAAAAACGCCAAGTTCAGGAACACCAAGATTACCGAAAATCATTAACCAGTTACCAACTAAATTTACCAAAATTGCAATTACACCAGCAAACATTGGCACTACAGTTTCACCAGTTTCCCTAAGTGTACTTGCATAAATTTGAGTAAACATAAAAGGAATAAACTTTATTAAAATTATAAGCAAATAAGCTTTTCCGAGGGTCAAAGTCTTCTCAAGGTCAACATTATCAGTGGACTGGTGCAAATATAAACCTATCAATTCCTCACCAAATAATAAAAATGCTGTTAAAAACAAAGCTGTAATTATAAAGCATATGTAAAACTTATACCTAAAAGTGTTTCTCACTCCTTCGTGGTCACCTTTTCCGAAAAATTGTGCCCCAAAAATCCCAGCACCAGCATTCGCGCCGAAAATTGCAATGCTAAACACAAAAAATAATTGGTTTATTATAGCAACAGCAGTCATTTCTTCAGTACCGACTTGCCCCACCATAACATTATCTAAAAGCCCAACCAAATTTGTTATCCCATTTTGAATCATTATAGGCAAAGCGATTACCATAACTCTTTTATAAAAAGCCTTATCGCCAAACCATTTTGTATTTGCTAATGTCATTTTCTATCAATCCTTAAATATTTTTTATTGAAATTTGAATTTTTTCAAACTAATAGCTCCCACAAATAAGTAGGAGCTTGTTTTTATTTATATCTATTTATATTTTTTATCTATTTTATTCACTCATTATAATTGACTCAGGGAAAACTACAGTAGGATTTTCTTGTAAGAAAGTCGTGTTAATATATCCACTTATAGTCGCACCCTCAGTAACAGAAATTGTTGAAGCATTAATATCTCCAATAATATAAGCATCTGACTTAAAGTCCGCTTTCCCCGCTACTTCAATATTACCCTTAACTTTACCATTCATATCAAGGTATTGAGCAGTTACATCTCCTAAAATAAGAGAATCTTTGTCAAAATGCACCTGTCCTTTAGAAAGGATATTCCCTTGCATTTGTGAACCCGCAAGTGAAGCATTATTACACTCAAGGTCACCTAAAATTTTACCCGATACGTCAGCATTTTTAGTAAGCCTTACATCTCCCTTTACATTACCATTAATAGTAACATTTGCAAAAGAACGAATATTTCCCTCTACAACTGTGTTTCTTGAAATTACAGTTGTTTCTTCCGTCGAACTCTCATTAAAATGAGGAACAGAGTAATTACTTTCACCACTTCTTTGAGTAGCATGAGGATTATACATTGTAGCAGTTTGACTAGGTCTTGCACTAGACATTCCACCAGTAAAAGTTTGCTCTCTCTCTTGAACAGGAGTTTGAGTATAGCTAGTTGTAGTATCACTTTTTTGTTCGTTTTCAGTCATAACATTAGCCACAGTTTCAGCTACTTTAGTAGTTTCTTGACTTTGAATAGGCTCAATATATCTATCAAGTTCAGTCTTTTGTGCTTGCGCATTTGTGTCTTCAGTATTTACAATTCCGTCTTTTTTAAGTATCTCTCTAATAGCCTGATTAAAATTTTCTTTTAAACTCATTACAATTTTTCCCCTTTATTCTAAATATCCAAAAACAATAGGTTTAACCTCATTGCTAAGCGGTTCAAAGCTATAACCTAATTCTTTTATGTATAAGATAATATCATCAAGTGTGAGAGCCGTATACTCTCGCCCTTGTGAATCGTGCAGTAAAACAATTGCTCTGTCTTTTCCAGAAAGACCGTCAGTAACACTGTTAAAAATACTTACCCAATCAGCATCATTAGCGGCATCTTCCCCACTTACATTCCAATCATAATAAACAAAACCACGCCTTGTCATTTCGGCAATAATTTGCTGATAAATATGTTTGTTGTAAGCGTTTATACTTCCACCCGGAAGCCTAAAAATATCCGCCTTTACGCCGGTAGTTTCATAAATAAAATTATATATTTCATAAAAATCGTCTAAATAAGCCTCTACACTTGAATAAATCACTTCATAATCATGAGTATAAGTGTGAACAGCTAAAGTATGCCCCTCATCAACAATTTGCTGTAATAGTTCAGCGGAGTTTTCCACACTCCCCCTAGTCACAAAAAAAGTCGCCTTTACATCATGATTTCTTAGTATTGTCAAAATAGTAGGCGTAATATTCGAAGGTCCATCATCAAACGTTAAATAAACCGTATTTTCCTCATAAATAAATTCGCTAGGTGCGTTTGCATATAAATCTTCATATAGGAAAGTGTATTCTTCCTGTTGTGGAATAGTTAAATACTTAGATAAAGCAACTTCTTCCTCAAAATTAATTCCATATCCACTAAAAGCTGAAAAAACATCATCAGAAGTAAGTTCACTTTGAGTAATAAACATACAAAAATCGTCCAAAGTAAGCGC
>CAYJLB010000044.1:13096-17728 GCA_964370845.1 uncultured Oscillospiraceae bacterium | reverse complement strand
TAAAAAGCGGTTCCTTTTTTTGCTGTTAAAGTAAAAGCAGTTATCTCTATAAACATACTTCAATTAAAAATAATTAATTCACTAAAAAAGGTGTTATAAAACAATTTCGTTTCATAACACCTTTTATTATTTACTTAAATTATTTAAGTCCGATACCTTCTTCAATGTTTGTAATCATTTGATCCATTGCAGTGATACCACCGTCGCATAAGTACCAAGATGAACCTGGTTCTAAGTAAACGATTTGTCCGTTTTTATAAGCTTCAGTTTGCATAACAATGTCATTTTCCATTTGTTCTTTAGCAGCAGTAGCTTCTTCACCTACAGCGTTGTCTTTGTCAAGAACAAAGAACCAATCAGGGTTAAGTGCTAGTAAACCGTCGTAAGAAATAGCGTCACCGTGGTTAACGTCTTCGTCAGCTTTTACATTGTTAAAGCCCATTTCGTTAACGATTATAGAACAACGTCCAGCATCGCCTAGTGCATTAAGTCCACCAGCGAAAATAAGTAATGAAGCAGTTTGTTCACCAGCGAAATCAGCAATAGCAGCAATTCTTGTTTCGTAGTCAGCGATAATGCTATCTACTTCACCTGAAAGGCCAAAGATTTGACCGTGTTTTGCAGCTAATTCTTTATAACTATTCATAAATCCGTCTTCGTATACAACAGCAGCTGACATTGTAGGAGCAATCATTGAAAATTCTTCATACATACTTTCAGTTCTGTCAGATGAGAAAATTACATCAGGTTGTAGTGACATAACAGCTTCCATGTCAACGTCTTTCATTCCGCCAACGTTTACAATGCTTTCGTCATCAACATATTTTTGTAAATGAGCTGGGTATGAACCGCTTTTAATCAAACCAACAACTTTGTCGCCCATTCCAACTGCATCTAAAAAGTCCATTGTTTGCCAGTTTAGAACTACAACTTTTTCAGGGTTAAGTGGGAATTCTACGTCAATATCTTTTCCCTCAGCATCTAAAACTGTTACAGTTACAGTTGAAGCTTCAGCAGCTTCTGTTGTTTCAGCAGCTGTTGTTTCTTCGCCAGCAGCAGCAGTTGTTGCAGCAGGAGTAGTTGTGTCACTACCGCTGTCAGATGATGAGCAAGCAGCCATAGATAGTGCAAGAGCACCTGCTAACATTAGAGTTAATAATTTTTTCATTTTCAATAATCCTTTCTCTATTCGAGTTAAAAATTTATGTATATAAAGGCTTTACACCTAAATATCGTTGTTAAGGTAGACTAACTGATAGTCTTTTGTAAAGAGAGTGTGACGAAACTCAAAAAGCAGTGTTTCGTCACACTCTCTCTTGAGTTTTTTGCTTTCAGTCATATAAGAAAGACTGAATTTTTGTCATTTTTATACTGTATAATGACAAAAAACGCAAAAAACTCTATTTGTAATACTCAAAGACTGTATTTCGTCACAGCACCTTAATTTTATTAATTAGCTTCTTTTTCTGCCTCTACTCTCGCTTTGTGAGCAGAAATCCAAAATTCTTTCATTTTTGTAAGTATTTCAGATAAATCTTCTTGTTCCTTTTCAGTTAAGCCTTTAAGCAAAACATTTTCGTCAACTTCGATTTTCTTAAAATGCTCTCTCTTTTTTTCAATCAATTTGCCACAATCAACAATTTGTGACAACACATTTTTATTTTCCACGTTTTTTCTCCTTAATAATAAATTGATACAGGTTTTCCGTTAATCATTTGAATTTCAAAGTCAACTTGGTATAAATCCTTCAAAACTTCTTTTGTCATAACTTCATCTACTGTGCCAAATTTATACAATCCGCCGTCTTTGAAAGCTCCGATATAATCTGAATAAACTGAGGCAAAATTTATTTCGTGCAAAACTAAAATTACTGTCTTACCCAAATCTTCACTCAAACTTCTTACAAGCTTCATTAGGTTTGATGAGTGATAAATGTCAAGGTTGTTTGTTGGCTCATCAAGGAAAACAAAGTCTGTATCTTGTGCTATAACCATTGCAATATACGCCCTTTGTAGCTGTCCACCTGATAATTCATCGATAAATCTTTCAGTAAATTCTTCAAGTTCCATATAAGCAATTGCCTTATCAACTTTTTCGTAATCTTCCTTAGTTAAATTACTTCCCGAATAAGGAAATCTACCAAAAGCCACAAGTTCTTTTACAGTTAATTTCATTGTGATATTATTTTGTTGAGTTAAAATTGCAAGCTTTTTAGCAAGCTCTTTACTTTTCCATTTATTTAAAGCAGTGTCATCTAAATGAACATCACCGCTGTCCTGTGCGATAAGTCTTGTGATAATATTCAAAACAGTTGACTTTCCAGCACCGTTAGGGCCTATTAGAGAAATAACTTTCCCTCGTGGAAGCTGAAAAGAAACCTCTTTTACAACTTGTTTTTCCCCATAATATTTATTTATGCTATTAATTTTCATTAATCAAGCTCCTTTATTTTTAAGCACTAAGAATAAGAAATATGCTCCACCAAATAAATTGATGAATACTGAAATTTGTGTTCCAAAGCCAAAAACGTGTTCTATTAAAGTTTGCCCGCCAAGTAAAACTACAACGCCCATTAAAGCTGAACCTATCATTAAATAGCTGTGCTTATATGTTTTAAATAGTTCTCTTGAAAGGTTTGCAATTATTAGACCTAAGAAAGAAATAGGTCCTACTAAAGCGGTTGCTATTGTAATGAAGAAAGTTACTCCAATAAGAAGCTTTCTCACCGTTTTGTCATAGTCAACGCCAAGGTTTATAGCTTGATTTTTTCCAAGAGTAATTACATCTAACAATCTTACTTCTTTCCAGAAAATAATCACTGTCACAACCATTAAACCTAAGGCAATGTAAATTAATTCAGCATTTACATGGTCAAACCCTGCCACTAATTCAGTTAGCAGTTGGTCATATTCGTTAGGGTCCATAACACGAGTCATTGTGTTTGTAATACTTGTAAATAAAGTTGCAAGAACTGTTCCCGCTAAAAGCACATAAAGGATATTATACTTAGTCTTTTTGAACAATGAGCCATAAATAATTGTTCCAGCAACGCCCATTATAGCTATGTCAACTAAAAATGAAACATATTTATTTGATGCTAATAAGCTGCTTGAACCAAGGAAAAATACTATGGCTGTGTGGACAATTATATAAAGTGAATTCATTCCTAAAAGACAAGGTGTTACAATTCTATTTCTTATTATTGATTGAAAAACTATGCTTGCTGTGCCTATACAAAAGGCTGCAATTATCATTGTCACAAGTTTTGGAGTTCTTATATGCATTGCATAATCAAAAAAGTTCATATCTACAAAAATAAATTGATATACAAGCCCAAAAACTACAGAAAGAACTAATAATGCAATTAGCTTTTGAAGTGAGGAAAAGCCTTTTCTTTTTGTTTTAATTGATGTTTTAGTAAGTGCTACTGCCTTTGCCACTACAAGCTACCTCCCCTTTTTTGATTTTAGGTTTGCCTGAACTTAAACGTTTGAATAGTAAAATGATGAAGAGTACGCTTCCTATAATACCTGAAACTAGTTCAATTGGCATTTCGTAAGGCTGAATAACAACACGTCCGATAATGTCACAAACTAGAACAAATAATGCTCCGAAAACGCCTACATCTAGAATACTTCCGCGGATTTTGTCCCCTCTAAACATTGAAACAATGTTTGGAACAATAAGCCCTATGTAAGAAATTGTACCTACAGTAACTACAACACTTGCAGTAATTACAGCAGCAATTGAAAGTCCGCCGAACATTACGATTTTATAATTTACACCTAAATTAGTGGAGAAATCTTCCCCCATACCAACAATATTAAAATGGTTTGCATAAATAAATGCCACAATTACAAGAGGTAAAATTAAAAATACTATTTCATATCTGCCAGCTAATATCAATGAAAAATCACCAACCAAAATATTTGATAAAACTTGAGATAAGTCATTTTCATAAGCTAAATAGCTAACTACACCGCCGATAACGCTGTTAAACATTATACCAATAAGGGGAACCATTATAACATCTTTGAACTTAATTTTTTGCACAAACCATACAAAAACCCAAGTTCCTATTATTGACATTACAAAAGCAAAAGTCGTTCTTATCGCCAATGAAGCTGTAGGAACAAATAGCATTGCAATGATAATTCCAAGCTGTGCCGAGGAAATAGTTGCACCAGTAGTTGGTGAAACAAATTTATTCATACAAAGGTTTTGCATTATAAGACCCGCAATACTCATACCAATACCTGTACAAAGAATTGCGAATAAACGAGGTAATCTTGCGTTTAAAAGCACTGTAAGTTGTAAAAAATCTCCTTGTAAAATTCCACTCAAGGATACATCATATGCGCCGATAAAAATTGAAACTATACCTAAAATTATCGTTAGAACTACCATTATTATGGTAATCATATTTTTTTTCATAAGCAACGCCTTTCCAAATTAAGTCGAGTTAGAAGCTTCTAACTTAGGTTATATTAGCACATACTAACCTTAAAGTCAAGGGAATAATACAAGTTAGTTAGTATTTGCTAATAACGAGCTTAAAAATGTAAAAGTTTATGTATACTTTAAATATGACGTTTATATTAAAATAAAAAGCGATGAAATTCTAAATTTCAT
>CAYJLB010000044.1:0-13086 GCA_964370845.1 uncultured Oscillospiraceae bacterium | reverse complement strand
TCCTTTGTATATTATTTTTTAAAAATCTAACCTTGATTATTTTGAGAGGAAAGTTTTCGTTGTAACACCAAAAGTCCTTTTAAATGCCTTATAAAAAGTATTTGAATTATAATATCCACATTTTTCTGCAATTTCCGCAACATTAATACTTGTATTAATTAGTAAGCGTTTTGCTTCGTCCATTCGCAACTTCTCAATAAAAGTTGAAATATTTTCACCTGTTTTTTGCTTATAAAAAATAGATAAATAGCTTTCCGAAACTTTAAATTCATCAGAAATTTTTGCAAGTGAAAGTTCAGGGTTTGTGAAATTTTCATTTATATAATTACTTATCTTTATAATGAAAACATCATTTTGTTCAAATTTATTTTTATTCGAAATTTCTTCAAAAGAGTTAATTATAAGCTTAATAGAGTCTGTTACGCCAACTTGTTCAGTTTGGTTTTCAATGGATTTTATAAGAAAAAGCAGATTCTTGCTATCTTCTTGACTAAGAGTAGGCATTTTACTTTCAATTCGACGCATAGTAAAACAAATTGAATTCACGAGGCTTCTAAATTTACTATTATTAGGCGTTAAATCTTCGAAAAGACTATCCACTAACTCTCTAGCGCTTTCAAAATCATTATTTAAAACAAAATAAATCATTTGTTGTTCTTTATTAATTGTATATTCGCTGTTTTGAGCAACGACTACATTATCTTTATATGTGATAATTCTTTTATAATCATCTATGTAATAATCCATTAAATTTATGACTGCACTATAAGATAGATGCAAATCATCACAAATTGCAACAGAATTTCCAACATAAAATTTTGAATTAACATCATTTTCTATACAATTTTCTTTAAAAGTAATCACTTTATCAAAAATGTCATTTTCGTCATTTTGAGTAGCAATTACAAGCATAAATCGGTCATATTCAACTTTATATAAATAAGTATATTCGAATTTGTTAAGTAGAATTTTACTTAACAATGATTCTTGGATAATTGCTTGCTCAATGTCATCAAAACTTAGTTTTATTCCAATAACACAGTAGTTTTGAAAGGAGAAAAATTTTTCCATATGTGGAGGAACAAGTTCAAATTCTTTCTTTGTAAAAGAATATCTTTTTAAAAGTTTATTAATAAAAACATCTTCAAAACCTTTAGAAAAATGATTAAGTTCCTCACTTAAAACAGTGTTGGTTTCCTTTAAATTAGAAAATGAGCTAGAAATGTCAGAAAAAACTAATCTCATACCACCTCCGCCATTGGAAGCAACATTTGTTTGGTCAATTAATTGCGAAACTGGGTTTGACATTCTTTTAGTGAAGAAAATTGCGATTAATATTGAAACTAACAAAGTAAATATGTATGTTGCAAAAAAAGTAATGTTTGTATCATTTGTTATTTGAGAAATATCGTCCTTAGATATTTTTAAGTTCATTGAAATATTGAAAAAATCAAAATTTGAACTAAAAGTTAATTCTTCATTAGTGGAAAAATCTTCCCCGTATGAATACAAAATATCATTGCTTTCATTTATCAAATCAAAGTGCAAATTAGGGTAGCTCGCAATAAGTTCTTTATAATTAAAAATTTCGTCAGAATCTAATAAAAAAGCCGCATACATATCTTCATATTCGGAATTATAAAATATTACAGAAATTTCCTTTGTGTTAGAAATAATTTTTATTGACTGGGTAGGATTTTCACTAAATAAGGATTTAATATCCTCAAAAGAGCTTCCCCAATCATTTAAATGCGCATTAAAATACACATCAGACAATACACCTGATGTTTGGTTTGAAATAAAAAGTTCACTTTTATCTAAATATACATATACTTCATTTACAAAATTATATGGCAAAATAAATCGACTTAATTCTTCCGACAATTCTGTTAAATTATCAATATCTTCTGCATCTATCGGTCTTTCTAAAGTTTGGAGTAAATTTATTTCTGAATTTGTCTTAATTATATTGTTAATCAAGAATACATTTGATAATTTTTCTTCAAGATTTTCTTGTTCAGATTGGAAAAATAATGCTATATCTTTTTGCACTCTTTCATATTCTTTATTTATAATATTGTTATATGAATATGTAAAAATTACGATAAATAATACGGTTATAACAGCTACATAAGAAATTATTATTTCAAAAAAAATCCTCTTTTTTATGTTTTTATTCATTAAAAATCTCCAAAAAAATAGTATTGAAACGTGAATTTCAATACTATTTTAACATAAAATTCAAAAACAATCAATAGTTTTTTAAAAAATATGTGCAATTATTAAACTAAATTAACTTTCAAGATCAAGTCTACCTTGTAGAATATCAATTACATCAGTATAACCAATTTTTTCAAGATTTTCCATATAAGTATCCCATTCAGCATCTATATCTAATGCGCCTGTGATAAATCTAACTCTATGGTCATTAATGAAGTCAGTTAAAGTTTGATTAATTCTAGCAAGTTCAGCACTATCCTCTGTTGTATGCATAAAGTTAGGATAAATTAATGATTCGTCAGGAAGATAAGGTCTTAGTTGTTCGGAAGCATCAAATAGATATCTTTGTAGTTCATATGGGTCATCTGATCTTATTTCGTGGTTAGTAAAGTATGAGTAGCCAGGATTTTTTTGTGCCCAGTGTGAATTTTGTGGAGGTCCCCATTTTAAAATTGGAACGAATAATGCTTGTTCGCCAAATAGGCTTAATTCGCCTTCTTCAGCTGGAACCCAGTCAGTACCTTCTTCACCATTACGAGCAAACATTGAGATTTCAGGGCTGTACATATAATCAAAGAATTTAAATACTGCTTCAGGGTGTTCGCAAGCACTTGTGATAACTAATTCATGCATAATCAAGTTGTCAGGATTCCAGTTAGTTAATCTTACGCCTTCAGGGCCTTCAAGTGGTGGTAGCATTTCATAATCTTTGTATCTTTCACCATTTAAGTTAGCAAATGTGTTTGGTCCACCACCTGCAACTGCACCAATTAATGCTGCATCAGTATTTTCAAATAATTGTTTTAATTGAGCAATATCTTGTGTGTAGCTTGTTGGATCTAATAAACCGTCATTGATTAAAGAATTGATGTATTTAATACCTTCTTTATATTCTTCAGTTACATAAGTAGCATACACTTTTCCATTTTCGTCAATGTTATAAAGTGAGTTTTTGCTGTATTGTAAGAAAGAGTTAAGTAAGAATGTTTCAACACTTGTATTCCAACCCGTAGTTGCTCCCATAAGTGGAATTTCATCATTAATACCGTTTCCATTTGGGTCTTGTGTTTTGAATGCCATTAAAACATCTCTAAATTCTTCTGTAGTTTGAGGCATATCAAGTCCTAAGTTATCAAGCCAAACTTTATTAATAAATAATTTGTCAGAAACTGAGTTAGGGAAACTTGGGTTAATTAGTGGCATGTTATAAATTGCGCCACCTGGTGCAGTTACTAAGTCTACTACACGAGGTTGTGCTTCAAGAGCAGCACCGTAGTATTCGCCTTGTGTTTCTAAATATGGAGCTAAGTCGATAAATGTTCCAGCTTCACCATATTTAAGCATTGTTTCTTTTAGACCTAAGTTTTGACCCATGATTACGTCAGGAAGGTCGTCACCTGTACTTAAAAGTAGGTTAACTTTTTGTTTTGCATCTTTTTCAGGGGCAAAAATCCATTCAATTTGAATATTTGTGTCTTCAAACATTTTTTGAGTTAGTTTGTTGTCATAGTAGTCAGTAACTTGTGAAGAAACTTGTGGAGTAAAAACAGTTATTGTAATTGGTTCATCAACAATTGGAAGAACTCCTTTTTCAGAAACTTTAATGGTTGAACCTGTATTTGAACCAGCTGTTGTTCCAGCATTTCCATTAGTTTCTTGTGAATCTGAGCTATCGCTGTTACATGCAACAAATGTCGCTAACATAGATACTGCTAAAGTAATAGTACACGCTTTTTTAATCATTTTTTTCATAATTATGCCCATTCCTTTCTTAGTTTTGTGCGACTTTTCCACATCAGTTTTTAGGGTGAAAAAGTTTCTCCAGTCGTATTTGGTGAAAAGCACAAAACGGTGTTTGAAAATTTTTTTCAAACTAATTTCTTCTTTAAATTTAATTCTTTTATAACCGAAAATTTTAATAGCAAGCACAACCTCCTTTATTAAAAAAAATTGTAATTATTATCCTTTTACTGCGCCTTGTAATGCACCCTTTACAAAGTGTTTTTGTACAAATGGGTATACAAACATAAACGGAGCACTTGAAACTACTATTAGGGAATATTTAAGCAAATCAGCAAGACCTTGTTTTGCTGCCATTACTTCTGGGTCAACAACTAGTGAATCTACACTATTGGATACTAATATATCTCTTAATATAATTTGAAGTGGGAATAAATCTGCATCATTTAAATAGATAAATGCGTTGAAATAACTATTCCAATGTGCAACTGCATAATAAAGAACTAATACTGCCATAATTGGCTTAGATAGTGGAATTGCGATACTTAGCAAAAATCTAAAATGGCTACAACCGTCAATAAATGCCGCTTCAAGTAAATCTTCTGGGAGATTATTTTGTAAGAAAGTTTTTGCAATAATTACATTATAAATTCCAATTGCCCCAGGAATTAACATTACAAGCCTTGTGTCAATAAGATTTAATTGGTCATTAAGCATATAGTTTGGAATTAAACCTGCATTAAATATCATTGTAAAGGTGAATAAAAACATAATTAGTTTTTTACCAGGCATTACTTTTCTTGAAAGTGGATAAGCCGTTAAAATTGTCATAATAACATTTATTGCTGTACCAGCAACAGTATAAAATATAGTGTTTAAATAACCTGAAACAATACCTTCGTGTTTAAAAACTGCTTCATATCCCTCAAGAGAAAATTCTACAGGAAAAAGTACTACTTTACCAGTTGAAACTGCATCAGCAGAACTAAATGATGAACTTATAACATAAATTATAGGATATAATACCAATAATAAGGCTATTAGTAACCAAAGGTCAACAAGCAAGTAAAATAACTTATCTTTTCTTTCAAATCGTATCTTGCTTTTTACTTTATTCATAAAATGTCCCTTCCTTTCTTGATGTTTTGGGCGATTTTACAACATCAGTTTTCAGAGTTGTAAAATTTCGGTCGGCGTATTGACCGAAAAGCACAAAACTCACGTTTGAAACTTTGTTTCAAACTATGTCCCTTCCTTTCAATAAAATTTTTACCATAAGCTGGTTTTTGTTAGCTTTCTGGAAATTTGGTTTACTAATAGTATTAAAGCTAAATTAATAAGTGAATTAAATAGACCTATTGCTGATGCGTAGGAATAATCAGGATAACTTGAAGCTAAACCGACTTTATAAACAAATGTGGAAATAATTTCTGAAGAACTTCTATTTAGGGAATTTTGCATTAAAAATACTTTTTCAAATCCAATATCCATTATTCTTCCGAAATTCATGATAAGTAAAATTACCATTGTAGGAACTATTGATGGTAAGTCAACATGTATAACCCTTTGAAACCTTGATGCTCCGTCGATTTGAGCGGCTTCGTGATGTTCACTGTCTACTGAAGCTAGTGCAGCTAAGTAAATGATTGTACCCCAACCACAACTTTGCCAAACACCTGACCAAACGTAAAGGGAAGAAAACATTGATGGTTCACTTAAAAAGTCAATTGGTTGACCGCCTAATGCCACGATAAAATTGTTAATTATACCTACTCGTGGGTTAGTAAATTGCATAATCATACCTACTAAAACTACTACTGAAATAAAGTGAGGCATATAGGTTATCATTTGAACAGTTTTCTTAAACCTTGGACGTAATGTTGAGTTTAATGCTAGTGCTAATATAATAGGAAGTGGGAAACCTGCAATTAATTGATATAAACTAATTGTTATTGTATTAGTGATAATTGTCCAGAATTGATAATCATTAAAAAATCTTGAAAAATTCTCAAATCCTACCCAAGTGCTGTTAAAAATACCTCCACCTGAATTAAAATCCCTAAAAGCAATTTGCAAGCCCACCATTGGAGCGTATTTGAAAACAATTAACCATATAATAGGCAATGCTATTATGAAATAAAGTTGATAATGTATTTTCATATCTCGCAACGTTGTACTATGTGTATTCTTTTTTTTCAATGCTCTTTTCTCTTTGAATTTAGATAACATTTTTTTACCCCCTAATTTATTTTTGTTAAGTAATTATTTTCTTCTCGTCTTAACTTAAATTCATCATAACAGAAAAAAACTTTCCCGTAAAGTGTAAAAGTTTTTCCCTATGTAATTAATTTTTAATAAAATCAAAATCAAGTAAAATATTTACTTTTTTATTGTGGAATTTATTATTTTATTGTGAAAAAATCCCTAAAACAAAGGGTTTGTATCGATAATTTATGTGTACTTAAAATAATTACACATATAAAAATTTTTCCATTTTCATATTATTTCATCTTAAAAAAAACTATTTTTTATGACAAGAAATATTTTTTTAAAAGCAATGATATAAACATAATAAATACATAAAAATATTTACACTTTAAAAGAAAATGAGTTTGTGGTATTATGTGACTACAATATATTTTAAAGGAGTACAAACAATATGAACTATGTTTTCTTTTTTGCAGATGAATTACGAGCAGATTCCCTTGCTTGTTATGGGAATAAAATTGTAGAAACACCAAATTTTGATAAATTAGCAAGGGAGGGTGTGCAGTTTAATCAATGTCACATTGAACATCCCGTTTGTTCTCCCTCAAGATGCGCCTTATTTACAGGAACTTATCCACATAATAATGGACACAGAACTTTGTGGAATTTACTTAAGCCCTATGAAAAAAATCTCTTTTCCTATTTAAAAGAAGCGGGATATGATGTTTATTCATACGGAAAAAATGATGTTTTCTCCAGCGAATGTATTGACCTTTTTACTGACGAATTTCTTACTCATAAAGATGATACAATTAAAAGCGGACCTATTTATCCTTTCGGCGAAAAAGGTTACTATAATTTTTTGTATAACGAACTTGCTGACGAAGATGAAGAAAAAACTTCCGACTATAAAAATGTTATGGCGGGAATTGACTTTTTAAATAATAGAAAAGATAGTGATAAACCTTTTATTTTATTTTTGCCAATATTAAATCCTCATTGCCCATATACAGTACCGTCAAAATATTATCATATGTATGATGATGCACAAATTGATTTAAAACCAATTTGCGAAAACAAACCTGATTTTCACTCCTTAATTAGAGAATATAGACCGCTCAACGAAGGCGATGCAGAAAAAATTCACTCTGTTTATTTAGGAATGGTAAGTTATACTGATATGCTTTTAGGAAAAGTTATGAAAGCTATTGAGGATAATAATTTGACAGAAAATACTATGCTTATTGCTTCCTCCGACCACGGAGATTATGCTGGGGATTATGGTTTAGTTGAAAAATGGCCTTCAGCTTTAGAAGATGTTATTACAAGAGTTCCACTTATTATTAAATCGCCAACTACTGTAAAAGGTCATCAAGTAGATGAGATAGTTGAACTATTTGATATTTTACCTACTATTTTAGAAAGCTCTGACATTGAAGTAGGGCATACACATTATGGGAAATCACTTATTCCTCAATTAAATGGTGGAAAGGGAAATCCCGAAAGAATTGCTTTTTGTGAGGGTGGATATGACACTTTTGAGCCTCATTGTAGCGAGGGGACTGACAAGGAATCCGTTCAATGGATGGTGAATGAAAAAAATATTTACAATCCAAAACACAGGCAACAAAAAGATTACCCTACCAGCGTTTGTAGAAGCGTTATGGCAAGAAGTTTAGATTATAAATTAATTAGACGTTCTAATGGACAAAACGAATTTTACGACTTAAAAAATGACCCTAACGAGCTTAACAATATTTACGGCTTGGAAGAATTTACAAATGAACAAAAAAAATTAGAGATTGCATTGCTAGACTTTTATTTGACAACTTCTGACGCTGTTCCTTTTGAAGAAGACAGCCGAACTAATAAGCCAAAATTTGCAAATAAAAAATTATAACAAAGGTGGGATTTATTGTGGCAAAGAAAAATATTCTACTTATAATGTGTGATACTGTGAGAACAGATGTGTTAGGGCGATGTACAAAAAATCTTGATAAATTAGCAAAAAACGGAGCAATTTTTACCGATTGTAACAGTGTTTCTCCAGTTTGCTCTCCGGCACGTTGCAGTTTAATGAGGGGAGTATATCCAAATGTTCACAACGTTATTGAAAACGGGATAACTCCAATAGAAAATATGACAACATTGCCTGATTTATTAAAAGAAAGTGGCTATTATAACATTTTTGTTGGAAAATCTCATTTTGGGGAAATGCCAAAAAGTTTTGATGTAGCTTTTAACTTACAAGGTGAAAAAAACGCAGAAAACGATGATTTCTATGGTGAATTTGCAAAGGAAAATGGATATATCCGAGCTTCTCGTCCGCCTTTTGATAAACCAAAAGAATTTTGCATTGATTATTACACAGCAACGAAAACTATAGAGGAAATTGATAAAGCTAAGGATAAAACTTTCTTTGCATTTTGTTCAATGTTAAGTCCTCACGGTCCAATTGACACTCCAAAAGAATTTAGAGATGTGAAAGTAGACTTGCCTGTTCAAAATTATCAAGAAAATGAGGAAAAAAACTTGCCCAAAAGATTGAAAAACCTTCTTGATTTAGATGGAAAAGCTAATGACTTATATAAAAAGGAAGGTTACACTCTTGAGGACAATAGAGAAAGTTATTATCAATTAATGAATTATTGCGATGAGCAAATCGGTAGAATTATTGACTATTTAAAGGACAATGATTTAATTGAAAATACAGTTGTAATCTTCACCTCCGACCATGGAACACAAAATTTTGACCACGGTTTTAGAGATAAACATAATTTTTTCAAAGAAAGTATGAATGTTCCTTTGATAATTCATTGTCCGTCATTAATTCCCAAAAACACTGTAAGAAAAATGGCAAATACTTTAGATGTTTCAAAAACTATATTAGGAATTGCTGGGATAAACTGTGACTATTTTGGAGGGTTTGATTTAATTTCTCCAATAGTAAATAATGAAGAAAATAGCAGAACAGCTACACTTTCTATGCTTTTTGGATATACAGCCCTAGTTACTGAAAAATATAAATTAGAATATTATTTTGATAGTGATGAAATTAGATTTTTCAATCGTTTAGAAGATGAAAATGAACAAAATAATCTAGGGGAAAATGAAATTTCACTTAAACTTTTGCGTGTTTTACTCGCTTGGCAAAATAGTATAGTTAACCTTGAATACTTAAAAAACAACTCCAAAGGGACAGGCCCAGTTGCTAAAAGAGTAAAAAAATTATTAGATAATATGACAGCACAAGAAAATGAAAAATTATTTCAAGAAAGGGCAAATTGTATATGAAAACAATTTTAATTTTATTAGATAGCTTAAATCGTCACTTCTTAAAGCAATATAATGAAAAAGCAAACACAATAACTCCAAATATTGACGAGTTTGCTAAATTATCGGTGCAATTTGATAATCATTTTATTGGCTCTGCACCTTGTATGCCTGCACGTCGGGACATTCTAACAGGACGATTGAACTTTTTAGAAAGAAACTGGGGACCAATAGAAGTTTTTGACAAAACTTTTCTACACTCCTTTAAGGAAAATAATATTTTAAGCCATATAATTACCGACCATACCCATTACGCTGAAATCGGCGGTGAAAATTATCTTCAACAATTTGATACTTGGGATTTAATAAGGGGGCAAGAGTATGACGCTTATGTTTCAAGGTGTGATAAACCAAAGTTGCCTGAAAAATATTATGGAAAAATGTCCGTTCAATACGAACTTAACAAAAGTACTTTTTTTAGTGAAAATGAATATCCTACTCCAAAGACTTTTGAAAAGGCTTGTGAATGGGCAGAGGATAACAAAAATTCTGATAACTTTTTCTTGATGGTAGAAGGCTTTGATCCACACGAACCTTTCGATTGTCCTCAAGAATATATTAATCTTTATGAGGATAAATATGAGGGAACTCCTTATAATTGGTCATCTTATGACGATGTTTGCGAACCACCTGATGCTGTTGAACATTTAAGAAATACATATAAGGCGACACTTACAATGACTGACAAATGGTTAGGAAAATTCATTGATTCCCTCAAAGAGAATAATTTGTTTGAGGACAGTATGATAATTTTAACCACTGACCACGGGCATATGCTAGGGGAACATAATCACATCGGGAAAAATGTTTTTCAAGCATATAACGAGATGTCTAATATCCCTTTATTTATCAAAATGCCAAAAAGTAAACACAAAGGTGAAGTGAGAAAAAGTGTAACACAAAACATTGATATTATGCCAACATTACTTGAATATTTTAACCTTGAAAAAGTTGATGATGTGAGGGGATTTTCCTTATTAGATACAATTGAAAATGATAAAAAAGTTCGTGACTACGCTATTTATGGTTGGTTTGGAAGTGCAATTAACA
This sequence comes from uncultured Oscillospiraceae bacterium, assembly GCA_964370845.1. Taxonomy (GTDB): domain Bacteria; phylum Bacillota; class Clostridia; order Oscillospirales; family Ruminococcaceae; genus CAYJLB01. The sequence continues at coordinate 2,535 of CAYJLB010000044.1, read as the reverse complement.
TAACGAACGGAAAATACACATATTTTAGAAAACCTAATTTCGATGTGCCAATATATATGTATTGCTCAATTCCAACAACTTTGTGGAGGTATTTAACTGAGTGCAAAAATGCTGAAATAGGAAAGTTTTTAGATAGAATTGATTATCCATTATATAAAATTCAAGTGAAAAATTTTATGAAAAGAATTAATGAAAACCTATTATTTGATATTGAAAATGATTATTCACAAGAAAATCCAATATTAAATAAAGAAATTGAAGATGCAATATTGCTTGAACTAGGAAAACAACTTGAATATCATCAAGCACCAAAAGAACTTCATGACAGATTTGAAATAATATAGAAATTTGAAAGGAATGGTAATAAAAATGATTTATCACGTTAGTAAAAAAGGAAATAACACTTTTAAAGGCACACAGGAAGAACCATTTTTAACAATATCGAAAGCTGCGCAAGTTGCGATGGCGGGAGATACTGTTGTTGTTCACGAAGGAGTTTATCGTGAATGGATTGACCCTATCCACTCAGGGCTTAGTGATTTTGAAAGAATAACTTTTACTGCTGCTGAAAATGAAAAAGTTGTTATCAAAGGTTCGGAGATTATTAATGATTGGACAAATGTTGAGGGAAATATTTGGAAAGTAACTCTTGATAATTCGTTTTTTGGCGATTTTAACCCATATAAAGAAAAATTATGGGGGGATTGGCTTTTATACCCTGAACTAGACGCAAGACCTGTTCATGCTGGAGATGTTTACTTAAACGGAATAAGCTTTTTTGAAGCAAGAAGTATGGACGATTTAAAAAGCACTGAAAAAAGAATTGAGGGAATTCCAGTACCTTGGGGAATTACTAAAGAATATATAAATGACCCTGAACAAACGCTATTTAAATGGTTTTCAGAAAGTGAAGAAACAAAAACTATTATTTATGCGAATTTTAATGGTGTTAACCCTAATGAAGAATGTACTGAAATTAATGTACGAAAATATTGCTTTTATCCAACGAGAAATTTTGTTAATTATATCACAGTAAGTGGCTTTGAATTGTGTCAAGCAGCTTCTACTTGGGCGCCTCCTACTGGGGAACAGCCTGGATTAATTGGACCTAATTGGAGCAAAGGCTGGATTATTGAAAATAATATTATTCACGATGCAAAATGTAGTGGAATTTCCTTAGGAAAACCTGCTTCTATTGGTGATAGTCAATCAACTTTGGCTAACAAAAAATCAGGTTATCAATATCAACTTGAAATCGTATTCCGTGCCCTTGAATACGGTTGGTGCAAAGAAAAAATAGGTTCACATATTATTAGAAACAATAAAATTTACGATTGTGGACAAAATGGAATTGTTGGGCATATGGGTTCTGCTTTCTGTGAAATTTGCGATAATGAAATTTATAACATTGCAACAAAATATGAATTTTACGGTCATGAAATTGGCGGTATTAAGCTTCATGCTGCAATTGATACGCATATTCACCACAATAAAATTCACAAATGCTCATTAGGCACATGGCTTGACTGGCAAACTCAAGGGACAAGAATTAGCAGAAATTTATACTATAATAACTGTAGAGATTTCTTTATTGAAGTAACTCATGGACCTTGCGTTGTTGATAATAATATTTTTGGTTCAGATTATAGTTTTGATAACGTTGCACAAGGGACAGCTTACATAAATAACACAGTTTTTGGTGGAATGAGAAAAATTGATACAATAGACCGTTCAACTCCATATCATTTGGCAAATTCGACAAAAATAATGGGCTTTGCATTCATGCACGGCGGAGATGATAGACTTTACAATAATATCTTTATTTCAAACGAAAATATTCCAACAAATTTAATAAGCGGAACTTCAATTTACAATCCTCATCATAAAAATTATGAGAATTATTTAGAAGAAATTGAAAGTTACGGAAACAAACAAGACCATGTTAGATATTTTAAAGTTCCTCAGCCTTGTTACATTAATAATAACGCATATTTGCAAGGTGCAACAGTTTATGATAAAGAAGATAATTATCACCAAGAAAATTCTCCACTTAATTATAAATTTATTGAAGAAGATAGTTGTGTTTACCTTGAAATTGAACTTTCAAAAGAATTTATTGAGTTCAAAAATAAGATTTTAAATTCTAAAGAGTTAGGTTCAACTAGAATTTCCGAATGTAGTTTTACAGATGAAAATGGTAAAGAAATAATTTTTGATATTGATATTAATGGCGAAAAAAGAGATGAATTTTCAATCGTGGGAGCTATTTCAAACCTTAAAGATGGAAAAAATAAAGTGAAAATTTGGGGATAGAAAGGAAAAATAACCATGCAAATCAAACCAATAACAAGCCCTGGGTTCAAGAAATACGGACGAATAATCGAACTAGAGCTAAGTGAAACTTTAGAAAAATTAAGAAAAACAGAGGATAGCGAAGAAGTAGTCTATGTGGCTTCTTCAAAAGAGTTAGAAGAAACATCAGAGTTTGAAAAAATACAAAACAGCCTGTTTGGAGGAATAAAAATACAAATTGGC
>CAYJLB010000043.1:0-18511 GCA_964370845.1 uncultured Oscillospiraceae bacterium | reverse complement strand
GGGGTAATCCGTATAATAATAGTGTAGCTGAATCTTTCTTTTCGCACGCAAAAACCGAGGAATTTTATAGACGAATTTACAAAACTAAAACAGAGTTTATCAGAGAAGTCGATAACTACATCCGAAATTATAATGAGGTGCGACCTCATAAAACTAATGGATATTTAAGTCCTACCCAAAAGGAAAAGAAGTATTATTCTAAGTAAAATCGGACTGTGTTTATCTGAAAACATCGAAAAAAAATTAGCTTTTCTCAAAAAACGGAAATATGACTCGGACTGCTTTTAATAACAAAAACGCCCTAAAACACAGTAATAATCAGTGTTTTAGGACATAGCATAGGGCAAGGTTTTTATGGTAATGTACCCAAAAACCTTGCCCTGTCATTTGGTGGAGGCGAGGGGAATTGAACCCCTGTCCGAAAGTTCATTCACATAACTTTCTACGAGTGTAGTTTATCAATAAACATTCCCTTACTTTACCGCCGATAAACAGGCAATAAAGCTTAGTAGCCTTTAATACATCTTGAAAGTAAAGGCGTAGTTTCAAGACGTTCACCACTAATCGACGCCTTTATTTAGACCGTGGTACTTCTAAAAAAGACGAGCTGCAGACTAAGCTGCTGCTAATTGATAATTATTTTTGTCGTTTAATTTTAAAACGTGCACCGATTAAAGAGATGGTGCGACCTCTACTCGCTTATTATGCTTCAAAACCCCCGTCGAAGCCTTTACGCCCCCATATATGTGACAGCAAAAACTGTTCACTTCGTTTATATTTATTTTATTCGATTGCCATTTTTATCAAAGTTTTTTCTTAACGTTCTTTCAGTAGGTAAAATTGAGCCTAATAATAAAACCAGTTGAATAACTGAAATAATTGTTCCAAAAAAGCTTATTGTCGACACATCTTTTCCTAGTACAAAAAGCATCAATGGTACAGTTATGAATAAAATTTTACCACATCTAAACCAAATTTTTCCACAATAATTATGTGCAAACTGCCAAGTATCTTTGTTTTTCATTGACATAGAAGTTCTATAACCAAATATCTTATTTATCTCTTTAGGTGCTGATTTGATAAAATATTTGCCAAAGCATATCATAGCTATAGGAATAGGCAAAAGCATTATTACCATAAAAATCCAAAATCCCATAGGCGACCTCGCTTCCTATTGAAGAAATACCTGTACCAGCAAAAAACTTGTCAGAAACAAATTTTATATACTATCTATCTCAGATTTCGCGTAATCATAATCGCTATTTTTTTCCATTTTTTCAAGAGTTTCATTTGCGAGTTTAATATATTTTTCAAGATTTTCAGTGTCATTTAATATCTTGTAAGCTCTAGCAATACATTCATAAGCAAAAACCAAATCAAATATTTCAACATCATTTTCAAGACAAATTCTCAAACATTCTTCCCCATGGTACAAAGCACTTTGCCCTAAACCCACTATGCTATAAACTTTTGAAACTTGCCATTCTCCACGCTCAATATTAACAGGATTTCCTACTAATGACCACAAATATCTTGAAGTATGTGCACAGTGAATCATTTGAAAATCATCTTCTTTTGTTCTGTTTTCCATGTCAATATAGTCCCATGTTTTATTAAAGCAATCAATTGCCTGTTGTTTTTGAAAATCTATTAACTCTTTATTTTTTTCCATAACCGTCACCTTTAATTAAATAAAATGTGTTTCCATTGCTGACATAACATAATTATTTCATTCGAAAATATTATAAATCAAACAAACTTAACTGCGGATTTTTTTCTTTAAAATCCCAAATATAGCCAAAAACTTCTTTTTCATCATAAAGAATATTATTTTTCTTGCAAAAATCACGGACAATCCTTGAAAGTTTACCGCTGTTATAACTTCCAATTCCATAGGAAGAACCATATTTTCGCATATATTCTCTTTTAAGATTAGGAAAATGCTCGTCCAATTTCTTATAATAATACTCACGATTTCCATACCTTAAAGTCATTCCTAAGCCAAAGGTTATAATTCCTTTAACCTTTGCATCTTTGCAATAATTTAAAATTCCCATAATATTTTCTTCGCTGTCATTTATAAAAGGAAGAATAGGAGTAATCCACACAATTGTAGGAATTCCAGCCTTTTGCATTTCTTTTAGCACTTCAAATCTTCGCCTTGTTGTGCAAACATTTGGCTCTAAAATTTTGCATAAATTTTCATCAAAAGTGGTAAGTGTCATTTGCACAACGCACTTTGTTTTTTTATTTATACGTTTTAAAATGTCAATATCACGCAAAATCAAGTCAGATTTTGTAAGCAAAGCCACTCCAAAATCATATTTTTCAATAAGTTCAAGGGACTTCCTCGTGTATTCAAGCTCTTTTTCAAGAGGAATATACGGGTCAGTCATTGCACCTGTTGATATCATACCTTTTTTACGTTTTTTAGATAGCTCTTTTTCCATTAATTCCAAAGCATTGATTTTAACTTCAATTTCTTCAAAATCATAGGTTTTGCCATAAACTTCACTCCTACTATCACAATAAATACAACCGTGGGTGCAACCTCGATAAATATTCATATTATTTTTCGGAGAAATTATGCTTTTTGAAACTATCTCTTTCATGGCAACAATCCTTTATATAATGAAAATCCTAATTAAAAGGTTTTACCCGCCAAATAGGAAGTCGATTACATTCTCACCTGTACCTGTAACATCTTTATATAGCTCAGTATAACCGCATTTTGTGCAGGTCACTGTAGTAAACTTTTTATTTTGAACATCAAACATTTTAGCGAAAGTTCCGCCTGTTGCTTGAAACTGGTCTTGCTCATAACTATCATTTTTACATTTTGGGCAAATATATGTAGCCATATTCAGAATCCCCCATATTAATCTATATTTTCTAAAATAAAAAATATTTCATTAAGCAACTCGCTTGAATTTTTCATTGTGTAATTTTTATTATTGATTACAATTTCGTCGTCATGAGAAAGTGTAATAATATTATCCTCTCCGTCCTGTGAAATCCACATATAAACGAAACCGTTTCCACTAAAATCGTTTATTATTCCATCAGAAAACAGAGTGGCTAAATCTCGTTGATAAGGATATTTTTGAAAAACTTCATTAATCAACTTTTTTTGTTCATCTGTTACATGGTTATAATCAGTATTATCAAAAAGTTCTTCGTAATCATTATTTATGTTTAATTTTGTAATCGAAAAAGCTAGAGAAGCGTCATCGCTAATTAAATTAGTTAGACTTTTCGGGAGAAAATACAAAACAACCATAATCGTAATAAAAATAATTGGCAAAATGATAATAAGTGCTTTTTTTGTCATTTTCTTCATATGAAATTTTCACTTTCCTAATAGTAGTTTTATTTTGTAATATCCAGCAAAATTTTCTATTAAATCTTTTTTAATCACAGCATTAAATCAAAACCAAATTAACCTCTGTTAGCCGACTTCAACGCCCTGTCCATTTCCCTATTTGCGTCCTTTTTAGCGGCAACAGCACGTTTATCGTGAAGTTTTTTACCCTTGCAAACACCAAGTTGAACCTTAACTAATGAGCCTTTGAAATATATGGAAATAGGAATTAAAGTCAATCCCTCTTGCTTAACACTGCCCATTAAACGCATAATTTCTTTTTTATGCATCAATAATTTTCGCACTCGATAAGGGTCTTTGTTGAAAATATTCCCTTGCTCATAAGGAGAAATATGCATTCCTTTGACAAACATTTCACCGTTGTCAACAGAGCACCAACTGTCTTTCAAGTTCACTCCGCCTTTTCGCAAAGACTTGACTTCTGTACCGACAAGCTCTATCCCCGTTTCAATTGATTCAATCACGAAATAATCGTGCCTTGCTTTTTTATTTTCAGCAATAGTTTTAAAAGCTGTCTTTTCCATAAGTCACCTCACTTTATTTTGCCAACAAAAATTTGTTAACAAAAAAATTGTTTCATATAATTATATTACAATTTGGACTTTATGTCAATAGGGAATTTTGTCACTTTTTATAAAAATATGTCTTTTATAGAAAGTTTTGCAGGCTTTTTTGCTTGATAACAAAGAAAATAAGCTTACACCTATCACGATGCTAAGTGTTTCACATAATATTCGTCATATGTCAAGCCAGATTCACGAATTTCTGTAGCTAAATCAACTCCTAAATACCTCAAATGCCACGCCTCAGGCATATATCCAGTGATGTGTTGCCCTTCTTCTGTATACCTTACAATGTAGCCGTACTCGTGGGCATGTGCCAAAACATACTGATACTCAGGTGTGTTTTTGAAGTCAACATAAGTTCCCGAACTGCCTTGAACGTCAATTGCAAGCCCTGTTTGATGCTCGGAATGTCCTGGTCTTGCTGAAAAAGTATCCGCTTCCTCTGCACCGTCACGGGCGGAATAATTTTGATACAGCATAGCCTGATAATCATAATCACGATAACCGCTTGCTCCAGTGATTGTGTAACCTTCTTCTTTTGCGTCGTTGCAAAGCTGTTCAAAAGCAGCCGCAGCCTCTTGTCGAAGATAAATTTCCTTTGTGGAATTTTCCGATGACAACATCACCAAATTGGACGGAGTATAATCCCCTAAGGAGTTATATTTATTGCACAAAACATCAACTGAAGCAGGGTCAGAAACTTGAGAAATCACGCTATAAAAAGGATTATCAAGTCCAATATTTACATGAGTAACCGCTTGTTCATAAGAATAATTAGGATTTTCTTCCTTATAATCTATGTATCTTGTAGTCAAATTGCTGTCAAAAAATGAGTAAGCCATATAGGCAGAAATGTCATCAGCATCAGCAGAGTTTTCGCTTTCCGCAGTAGTAGTTTCGCTTTCAGTAGCTTTAGTTTCGCCAGAGTTTTCGGTAGTTTCTTCATCACTTGCTAGAGTAGTAGTTTCTTCATTTCCTTCCATTGTAATCACAAAACCAGCCTCCGTTTTTGCAGTAGTTTCAACTGTTGGAACTGTATTTTCGGCAGTATTTTCCTCAGTTTCAGAGGTATTTTCACTGGCTGAAAGACTGTTGTCAACCTCTTTTTTCTCAGTAAGTTGAAAAATTATTAAAGCAAGCACAATTAGCACAAGCACCAAAAAAACAGCTATTATTAAAGTGTTAGTTTGCCCTTTTCTCTTTTGATTTTTCATATTTATTACCTTTCCAATCTATAATAAGTATATTTTTTATTTCAAGTAAATATTATAACATAAATTTAAACTTTTTGCAATTACAAATTTATATAAAAATAGTGCGAAAAACCACAAAACAGGTTTCTCACACTATTTATTTTTAATTATACACTTAAAGTTAACTCTTTAAGATTTCTAACTTGCTCGGTAATTTGTGTAGAAGTGTTAGCTGCTTCCTCCGCAGTGGCAGAATTATTTGTTACAACTTGAGAAATATTGTTCAAGCTCGCTTCAACTTCAGCAATTGACGTTGATTGGTCCTTTGAAGAATTGTTGATTTTGTCGATAATTACAACTATATCCTCAATACTTCCAACGATTTTTTCAATAGATTGCGCAGTTTTTTCTACGATTTTTTTACCGTTATTAACAGCATTTATTGTATTTGTAATCATTAAATCAGTGTTACTTACCGCCTCGGCACTCAAGTTTGCAAGACTTCTAACTTCGTCAGCTACAACAGCAAAACCTTGTCCTGCTGCACCCGCTCTTGCAGCCTCAACAGCTGCGTTTAAGGCTAAAATATTTGTTTGGAACGCTATATCCTCAATGGATTTAATAATTTTGTTAATTTCATCAGAAGTTTGGGAAATATCTTCCATAGCTTCAGTCATCATTTTCATTTGCGCCCTACCAACTTCAAGACCCGCATTTGATGCATCCGACAACTCTTTTGCATTTCTTGCATCTTCAGCATTTTCACGGCTCACAACAGAAATTTTTGATACAGTAGCTGCTATTTCCTCAACAGAAGCAGATTGAAGGTTTGTCCCATCAGAAAGGTCATTTACAACAGTAAGCATTCCCCCAGCAGAATCATTTAAAGCACCAGCAATTTTCTTAATTTCACCAACCATTAAAGCTTGCATAGCCTTTTGATTTTCAATTTCTTCCATATGTTTTTTTATTTCAACAAGAACATTCTCAGCTTCCTCTGTTTTTAAATTAGCTACTTCAATTCTAAGAACAACAATTCTTACAAAAATGTAAGATGAAAGACAAGCTGCTACTACGAAAAGCATACCTTTTGCTAGGTAAGTAAAGTCATATCCAGGTATAAAATAATCATTGAAAACAGTAATTAAAACTGTAAAAAATATTACGCCAAGAGTATTGTATTTCGCTACTCTTACATTGAAAAACAGCCCTGTTACAGCTACAGCCGCAGCTAAGGCACTATATGTATGCGGAGTTCCCTGTCCAAAAAAAGACGGAATTATAACGGCAATCATTTCAGCAGAAACTAAGGAAGCTACTCTTGCGTTGTGAGAAATAAATTTCTTTAACCCAAAAGCTGTAAAAAAACTTATTACTCCCACCAAAAACATTGTAACACCTACAAATAATTTTCCGTCCAAAAGATAAGGCACAGGCATCATAAGAAAGAAAATTATGGCAATTAAAATATTAAATCTAAAAATTACCTCAGGGGAATATTTCGCCGATTTTTGATATAATTCATCTTTACTGTTCATAAAAAACTCCAATCTACTCTTAAATCATTAAAAAAATATTAACGTTTTGTGAACTAACCTATTTAATTGTATATTATTTCCAATAAAATGTCAAGTAAAATTGTTTTTATTAATATTTTAACAAAAAATTAACTCTGTTTTATCAAAATTCATCTTTAAGATTAAATTGTTTAATCATATTTATCAAAAAATTACGTTAGCTAGTTTCACTTTTTAACGTTTTAGTACAACATACATATTATTAGTTAGATTTGTAAAATAGTAAAATTTCTGCCCTCGAGGTCGGATTTTGTGAATGCTATATTTACCTTGTCCGATAAAACATAAAAATGCTCTAAATAAAAAACGTAGGAACAGAAATTTTTCCGTTCCTACGTTTTATTATAATAATTTTTATTGGAAACTATTAAATGAAAAGGCTTCCACAGCTGGTTTTCTAAATTTTTCTCTTGTGCCTTCTTCTTTAGGATAACCCATTGCAACGATTGCTCTCACCTTGATTTCCTCAGGAATATTCAAAATTTCTTTTAGTTTTTCTTCGTCAAAAACTCCGATTATGCAAGTTCCAACCCCATTATCTGCCGCTGCGTAACATAAAGTTGAAATTGCAAGACCTAAATCCATTTGAGCGTAAAACTGTGAGTCGCATTTAAGTGAACTCATAAGTTTCGCCTTAGTTTCACAAACTACAACAAAATTTGGAACTTCTGTTGTCCAAAGATTTATTTTAAGGTCATCTCTTATGATTAAATCAGGGATTTTTGCAGCCACTTCACCGTCACAAGCAACAAATTTCCAAGGTTGTGAATTACAAGCCGAAGGTGAATTTGTTGTGCTTACCAAAATTTCCTCCATTAATGCCCTGTCAACTGGTTTGTTTGGATTGTAACTTCTACAACTTTCACGAATTTCTGCTAATTTTTTGAATTCCATTTATTCTATCCCCTTCTAAACAATTTATAATTTGATTATACCCACTTTGTATAGTTTTTGTCAAGGAAAAGTTGAAAAATTTTTTCCAATGTGATATAATAAAAACATTAAATTAAAGGGTGGTATAGTTTGAAACAAAGTTTCAAACATCATTTTGTGCTTTTCGCCAAATATGACAGGCGAAACTTTTTTACTCTATAAACTAATGTATAAAAGTCACACAAAATTAAGAAAGGAATGAATATTTTTATGAATAAATTAAATATTTTATGGACAAATGATAACCCTGAAACTGCACATACAATGGTTTTTATGTACGCTGTGAACGCAAAAGTTCGTGGCTGGTGGGAGGAAGTTGACGTTATTATTTGGGGCGCAACAGCAAAATTAGTAGCAGAAAACGAAGGAATTCGTGAACGCATTACCCTTGCTATAAACTCTGGAGTAAAGCTTCGTGCTTGTGTTTCTTGTGCGGAAATTTTTGGTGTAGTTGACGTTTTAAAAGACCTTGGCGTAGAAGTTTTACCTATGGGAATTCCTCTTACTGACATATTAAAAAGCGACGAAAAACTTCTTACAATTTAGTTTTTTTCAGTAAAAAAATTTGAAAGGAATAGACTCTTAATGAAAAATATGGAAAAACCTATTCATCGCTCAAATTTGAGGCTTGCTTTGGGGAAAAAATATTACGGATTTAGACGAAAACTCCTTTGGATAAGACAAAATAAATACTTTGCAAAAACTTTTAACAAAACACCTTTGCCTTACGAATGTTTTTCCCACAAAACTATTTTAATGCGAAAACTAAAAGACGTTGATATGTGGATGCAGGAAAATAAAGTGGTAAATTTAAAAATCGCTACCAAAAAAATTGACGGAATTTTAATTAGACCAGGTGAAATTTTTAGCTATTGGAAACTTATCGGAAACCCTAGTAAAAGCAAGGGTTATCTTGATGGAATGATACTTAAAAACGGAACTTTTCACAGCGGAACTGGGGGCGGATTATGCCAACTTTCTAACCTTATTTTTTGGATAGTTGCTCACTCCCCTTTGACTATAATTGAGCGTCACAGGCACGGTTTTGACGTTTTTCCTGACTCAAACCGCACACAACCTTTCGGAAGCGGTGCAACTTGCTTTTATCCCCACGGTGATTTGATGATACAAAACAATACAAATGACACTTTTCAGCTTTTTGTTGAAGTTGGTGAGGAATTTTTAACGGGGGAACTTCGTGTTTCAAAGGAACAAAATTCAAGGTATGAGATTGTGGAAAAAAACCACCAATTTGTGGGTGAATTTTGGGGCGGACACAGCCGACATAACGAACTTTTTAAGCAAGAATTTGACAAAAATAATAATTTAATCAGCGAAGTTTTAATTGTGAAAAATTCTGCAATAATGATGTATTCGCCTTTTTTACAAACTGATGAAAATGTTGTGAATTTATAGGAGAAAGGAATACTTCTTATGATGATAAGAAAAGAAGAAAATTCTGATTTTAAGCGGGTTTACGACCTTGTTAAGGCAGCTTTTGAAACTGCAAAGCATAGTGACGGAACGGAGCAAGATTTAGTAGAAAGGCTTAGAAAAAGTGAAAGTTTTATCCCCGAATTATCCCTTGTTGCACAGGAAAACGGTGACGTAATCGGGCATATTTTGTTCACTAAAATTTCTATTGGTGAGAGGGTGGAAATTGCCCTTGCACCTTTGTCAGTTTGCCCAAAATTTCAGAGAAAAGGTGTTGGAAAAGCACTAATTTTAGAGGGGCATAAAATTGCAAAAGACCTTGGTTTTACTTTTTCCGTTGTTTTAGGGAGCGAGGAATATTACCCAAAATTCGGCTATCTTCCCGCTATTAATTTTGGAATAAAACCACCTTTTGATGTGCCCAGCGAGAATTTTATGGCAATAAATTTAAAAGGTGACAACACAAAAATTGACGGTGTTGTTGCTTATGATAAGGCGTTTTAAGTTTGCTACAATAATCAATTTTCTGCATTTTGATAAAATAACTAAAGTATAAATACTTTATTCACAATTTAATTATTATCACAATATTTACTTTTAAAGTTTGTTATAATTCTAATATAATTTGTTTTGTTTTTATGTTATAATTTATATAGGGAGGATAAAGTAAAGCCACCCAAAACGTCCAGAAAGGAATGGTAATAAAAATGAAAAGAAAAATGTCTTTATTTTTTACAGTTTTATTTATCTTTATCAACATTTTTGGAATAAGCGGGACTGCTTTTTCTGAAAATGATAGTAAAGACACACATTTCACCTTTGACACAGCAAATAAGTTAACTATGGACGAGCAAATTTCTGCTACAACATCAAAAGGATGGGTTGCAATATCAAACATTGCCGAGGGGATAGAATTTTCTGAAAATAATGTTTATTTCATTGATAAAGTTTTAAACAGCGGTTCTAATAGTTGTAATCATTTACCTATTTATACCGAGTTAGGCTATTATGGTGAAAATTGCACCCATATCTATCACGAGTTTGAAGTGACTTGTATGTATTGTGATTACAATACCACAGAAATTAAAGGGTATCTAAGAGATGCTCCAACTCATTAATTTTACACTCCCAGCATTTATTGCATTTTTAGGAATTAATAAAAAAGGCTTTATTAATATTCTCAAAAAGAGCTGTCAACTAAGGCAGCTCTTTTTGTGCCATAATTTATGTAACGAAATGCTATTTTTTTCCTTTCGTTACATATTTTTTTATTCAAGGTTACAATCTTTTTGCTAAAAAGTTTAATTATCATCTATTTAACACATTATTATAATATATTAGATTAGTTGGATAAAAATTGAAATATAAATGTTAAATTAGTGAGTTTTTATTGACAAATTTTATTCAATAGTGTATGATACAATTAGTACACCATTACAATGATACAATTTTATTATATATAAAAGGAGATTTCTATGCTACAAATTAAGAATATTAAGAAAGAATATCGCACCGGCGACTTGGTGCAAAAGGCATTAAATGACGTAAGTTTAAGCTTTAGAGATAGCGAGTTTGTTTCTATTTTAGGACCTTCCGGTTCGGGTAAAACTACCCTTTTAAACATTATCGGCGGACTTGACAGCTATGACAGTGGCGACCTTATCATCAACGGAACTTCCACAAAAAATTATAAGGACAGAGATTGGGACACTTACCGAAATTATACTATAGGTTTCGTTTTCCAAAGTTATAACCTTATCCCTCACCAATCTGTTTTAGGAAATGTTGAACTTGCACTTACAATTGGCGGTATTTCTAAGAGAGAACGTACTAAAAAAGCTAAGGAAGCTCTTGAGAGAGTTGGACTTAAAGACCATATTCACAAAAGACCTAACCAACTTTCGGGCGGACAAATGCAACGTGTTGCCATTGCTCGTGCTTTGGTAAATGACCCTGACATTTTACTTGCTGACGAACCTACGGGAGCTTTGGACACTGAAACTTCGGTGCAAATTATGGAGCTTTTGAAGGAAGTTGCAAAGGATAGACTTGTTGTAATGGTTACACATAACCCTGAACTTGCGGACGAATATTCTTCAAGAATTGTAAAACTTCGTGACGGGAAAATTGTTGATGACTCTAATGAATTTGTCCCTGAAAAAAATGCAAAATCTGTTTCAAAATTAGATGCTGCGAAAAAAGTTAAGATGAATATGGCGACTTCCCTCTCACTCAGCTTTAAAAACCTTTTGACAAAGAAAAGACGTACGCTTTTGACTGCTTTTGCGGGTTCAATCGGTATTATTGGTATCGCTTTAATCATTTCTTTTTCAACGGGTGTAAACCTTTACATTGAGAACTTGCAACGTGACACAATGTCATCTTATCCTATTACAATTACTGCTGAAACATTGAATATGAGTGGTATGATGAGTGTTGGAATGGAACAAAGTAAAGTTGTACATGACGAGGACAAAGTTTATTCAAACCACGCAATGATGCAAGCTACTGCATCTATGACAATTACAAATAATTTAACTGAGTTTAAAAATTACCTTGACGACCCTAGCAATGAGTTAAATCAATTTTTGGGCGAAAGTGGAATTTTATACTCTTATGACGCTAATTTTGACGTTTTATCCTATGACAAAAACGGTGATTTAGTAAACACTGAAGCTGACCCAACTTTACTTTTGGAGCAAACAAGTTCAATTGGAATGGCACAAAACGGAATGGCACAAATGTCCGCTATGACAGCTTTAATGATGGGTTCTTCCTCTGCTGCTAACAATTTTGGTGAGCTTACTTCTGGCGGTGTGAGCGGGCTTGTAAACGAGGGAATTACTGAAAGTTACAACTTGCTTTACGGAAAATGGCCTGAGGCTTATGACGAAGTTGTGCTATTTTTAAGCAATAATAATTCCGTTATGGTTGAACAACTTTATCAACTTGGACTTTTAACTGCTGATGAATACATTGCAATTGACGAAGCTATTGGAAATGACGAGGTAGTTGAGGAAACTGTTTGGGATTATCAAGCTGTTTTAGACCACAAGTTTTATATGACAACTGCTTCTGACAGATTTTTAGAAAATGAAGACGGAACTTTCAGCTTTTTAAGTGATGAATTTTACGCTGAAAACAGTGATGCTTTAGCTGAAAATACTGAACTTAAAATAGTTGGTATTGTTAAACCAAAAGACGGAGCGCAATCTTTATTCAACGAAACAATTGGCTACACAACTGCATTAACTGACTATGTAATTGAAAGAACAAATGAAAGTGCTGTAGTTTTAGCTCAAGAAAATGACCCTGAAGTAAACGTTTTGACAGGTAGCAAATTCGAAGCTTCAAGCGACGAAGAAAAAGCACAATATGCAATTGAAGTAATGTCCGCTCTTGGAGTTACTGAAAAAGCACAAATTTATATGTCAATTATGAGCGCAATGCCACACGATAGTGCTACACAGCAAGCTCCTACAGCTACCGAGGGTGAAGAAATGCCAACTGATATGTCCGCAATGGCTGGAATGAGCGGTATGCAAAGCGGGCAAATGGACGAAGTTACTTTAGCTGGAATGCTTGACGCATATTTAGCTGGTGAGCCTGACCAAGGATTTTTACTTGCATTTTATGATAATTATTTAGGTGACGCATCTTACAACGATAACATGAAAACTTTCGGAAAAGTAAGCTATGACGCACCTACAGCCATTAATATTTACACTGACACATTTGAGGACAAAGATGCAGTTGCTTTGGCAATTGAAAATTACAACGAAACAGCTGACGAAAACAACCAAATTGTCTACACAGATATGGTTGAGGCTTTGACTTCATCAATTACAACGATGATTGACGTAGTTTCTTATGTTTTAATTGCTTTCGTGGCAGTTTCATTGATTGTTTCTTGCATTATGATAGGAATTATCACTCACATTTCTGTTATGGAAAGAACTAAGGAAATCGGTGTTCTTCGTGCATTAGGTGCTTCTAAAAAGAACATTTCTCAAGTTTTCAACGCAGAAACTATTATCATCGGTTTGTGTTCAGGGTTAATTGGTGTTGGTTTGACAGCATTAATGAACCTACCAATCACTGCAATTGTTCAAAATTTAATTGATAGTGATGATTTGATTGTTTCACTGCCGATTGTGACAGCTTTTGTTTTAGTTGCAATCAGTGTTATTATCACTGTATTTGGTGGACTTATCCCAGCTAGAAGTGCTGCGAAGAAAGACCCAGTAATCGCTCTAAGAACCGAATAGCGGGGAAGCCCCCGCGGGCAACGTGACGTTGCATCCTTGCCCGCGTTTTTACGTTGTATAATAGGAAACGTACTGCCCACGAGGTCGTATTTTGTATGACCAAACAAAAATATTGGCGACAAAAACTAAAGGTTTTGCTCAATTTTTTCCTCTAAAAAAATTGCGGATTCCAAAGGCAGAGCCTTGGTCGCTTGTCGCAACAAGCGAAATACTCGAATGAAAAGCAAGCAGTCGAAATAGCAAACGCACAAAATAAAAAGCTAAAACGTCGCAAAAAATCACAAAAAAGTTGTAGGGACAAGGCTTGCCCTTGTCCGATAAACAAAAAAATAATCAATAACAAAAGTGATAGCAGAAATAATTTTTTGCGACGGAAAAAGTAGCATTACGAGAAATTGTATAATTTCGAGAAATGCGGGCGGTTTGATGTCATAAAAGTATGCGAACAAAGGCAGTTTCATCAACTGAACAACGAGAGAATTTTAGAAAACAACAAAATAATTAGGGGCGGAAAACTTATTCCACCCCTAATTTTATTTTGTTTAATTTTTATTTACATTTTTCTCACTGCATCAAATTCGTCTATAATCTCTTTTGAAGGTTTTTCAGTGACTAAACTTACCACAATTGATAAAATTAATCCTACTGCAAAACCTGGAACAATTTCATATAACCCTGTTGAACTTGCAAACAAATTCCAAGCAATTACTGTCACGAAACCTGAAATCATACCCGCCAATGCTCCTTGCTTGTTAATTCCTTTCCAGAAAAGTGAAAGCAAGATTACTGGACCAAATGCCGCTCCAAAACCTGCCCAAGCATAGCTTACTAAATCCATAATTGTGTCCCCTGTAAAGGCGATAACTAGGGCGATTATTGCAATTATAATTACTCCAATTCGTCCTACCCACATAAGTTTTTTGTCGGAAACATTTTTCTTTGCAAACAATTTTTTGTAAATATCGTTTGTTATAGCTGAAGAAGCTACAAGCAATTGTGAGTCCGCAGTGCTCATTACTGCCGCCAAAATTGCTGACAACAAAACTCCCGCAATCACTGTTGGGAAAAGGTTAAACGACATTTTCATGAAGATAGTTTCCGCCTCTGCCGCACTTCCAAGCAAAGCATCTTGCAGATAAACTCGACCAATTATACCTATTAAAATTGCTCCGCCCAAAGCTACAACTATCCAAGAAGTTGCCACACGGCGAGAAGCTTTTATCATATTTGCGTCTTTAATCGCCATATATCTAATCAAAATATGGGGCATTCCAAGGTATCCAAGCCCCCACGCTAGGTTAGAAATAACTGAAACTGGTGACAATAAATTGCCTTCTAAATCAGTGAATGGATTTAGAAATTCTGGGGAAATTTGTCCTGCTAAATCAATAGTTTGACCTACTCCACCTATAGAATTTACCGCTGAAATTGGCACTAAAATTATAGCCACAACCATTAACATTCCTTGAAAAAAGTCCGTCCAACAGACTGCCATAAACCCGCCCAAAAATGTGTAAGCAATTATTACAACTGAGCAAATTAACATTCCTATTGTAAAGTCCAAATCTGGGAAAATTGCCACGAAAACATTTCCGCCAGCGATAAAACCTGACGCTACATAAAATGTGAAGAAAACTAGAATTACAACCGAGCTTACAAAGCGTAAAACTCCCTTATTATCACGAAATCTATTCTCAAAAAATTCTGGTAAAGTTATTGCGTTTCCAGCTACAAAAGTGTAGTTTCTAAGCCTTTTTGCAATAATTAACCATGATATGTATGAACCCGTCGCAAGTCCAATTCCAAGCCAAACTTCACTCATTCCCGCTAAATACAATGCCCCAGGAAGCCCCATTAAAAGCCAACCGCTCATATCCGAAGCTTGTGCTGAAAGTGCCGCAACGTAAGGATTCATGCCTCTACTTCCCAGCATATAATCCTCAATATTTTTAGACTTTTTATAAAAGTAAAGACCTACACAAAGCACAAAAACCAAGTAACCAACGAAGGAAAAAAACACTCCCCAATCAAATTCTCCCATTTCAAAACCCTTCCTTTTCATATAATATTGTTTTATTATACTAAATCGATAAAGATTTGTCAAGTTAATTTGATAAAGTGTAAAATTATTGTTGCCTTTATGCAAAAAAGCAAGGTTATATCTCATTTATTTGTACAAAAAATGTAGGGTCAGCGTCCATGACACTCCCCTACATTTATCTAAAAATATTCTTTTTATTCAAATAATGAATAAGTTTTTCCTGTTTCAAGGGCATGGATAAAATCCTTTTCCTCAAGTGGTCGCTCAAAGAAATATCCTTGGGCTAAATTACACTCAAGCCCTTGTAGCCAAATAGCTTGCTCACGAGTTTCAACACCCTCAGAAACTACTTTCATATCAAGTTCCTTAACCATATCGATTACACTCTGCACAATAATGCTACCTTTTGAGTTATTATTGTTACTTTCAAGGAAAACTCTATCAAGTTTAACAACGTCAACGTCTAAGGAGTTTAGCCTGTTCAAAGAAGAAGCTCCCGCTCCAAAATCGTCCATTGAAAGTGCAAATCCCGCATCAGTAAAGGTTTTAACTTTGTTACAAAACTCGTTTGACTCATCAATCAACGCACTTTCAGTAATTTCAATTTCTATCAAAGACGGGTCAACTTCGTACTTAATAAGGGTTTCAATTATACGCAGTTCAATCCCCTCCACCAAAACTGATTTACCAGATAAATTAACTGAAATTGTTGGAATTTTCATTTTATTCTTGTTTTTAGCTATAAATTTACACACATTTTCAAAGACATATAAGTCAAGCTCGGTGGAAAATCCGTTAGCTTCAAATACTGGAATAAAATCATTTGGGAAGATTGTTTTTCCATCAAAATTTCTCCAACGTACTAAAGCTTCAGCTCCATCAATTTCCAATGTTTGTAAGTTGATTTTAGGTTGATACACAAGGTAAAATTCTTGATTTTCAAGAGCAGCTTCCATATGAAAAACAATATCCGTTCTAGTTTCATACTCACTTTTCATTTTTGAATCAAACAAAATATATGTGTTTTTATGAATTGATTTTCCTTTTGCCCTTGCGATATTCGCCCTGTCAATAAGAACATTTAAAGCTTCCGAATTATCGTCGATAACAAACATTCCCACCGACATTGTAAGGTTGTAACTTCGTCCGATTATTTCTTTTACTGCATCAGAAAGGCGTTTTTCACAAATTTTGTCAATAGGTTCACCCTCTTGAAATTTTCTGATTACAACAAATTGGTCACCCGTAACACGGCTAACAAGAGCATTTTCCCCAAGTGCTTCGGGGAGAATTTTTGCAACAGATTTAATCACCGAAGTCCCTGTATCATAGCCAAAAGTATCATTTATAATCCTAAAATAATCAATATCCATTGTGATTATTTCATATTCTGAAGGGTTAGCAAATTTCAAAAGTTTCAAAGCTTTTTTCCTAAAATATTGAATGGAAATCAAATCAGTAACGTCATCGTGGTTTGCAACATAAGTAAGCTGACTTCTTTTTCTCCTTTGGAAATTAATGACAAAAATCAAAATTATCATCAAAGCAGTAAACCCGAAAATAATAATTTCGAAGCTATACTGAATTAAAAAATCTTCAACTCGATAATCATTTTGCAAGTATTGCGTGGAGGCACTTATAACAATTTCGTCAACAAAATGACTGTCTAAACGATTTATCATTGTTTCAAAAGCGCTTAAAATATTGTTTTCTCCATCATCATCAACATAAACTCTAAGAGGCAAACTGATTTGCGTGCCTTGAATTTTTGTGTAAGGGTCATCAATTACCGACGTTGCATAATAAGCTTGTGCATCGGGTAGCAAAATAGTTTCCACACTTCCATTTTGATATGCCATTAGGAGTTGTTCTAAAGTTGTGTAATAACTAAGTTTTGAATTAGGATAAGCACTTTCAATAGTTTCTAAATCAATTGGAATTCCCGTCATCATGCCGATTGAATTAGGACTTTTTAGCAAATATTCCTTACCAATCAACATCATTGGCAAATTCACATAATGGTCAGTGGAACTATATTCTCCGCTTAAAAATGAAGCTGGAAACAGTGTTAAATCAAAATTTTTCTCCAAATCTTCAGGAATTGTTGGGTCAAAAGTTATATATTCCACAGAAAACCCATAAGTTTCAGCTAAATGATTGATAATTTCCACACTTATTCCGCTTGGAACACCGTTTTCATCATTGTATTGCAAAGGATAATGCTGTGAAGAATAGCCAACTGTAAGAGTTTCTTTCATCAAGTCTTCCGATTCCAAACGAGTCAATGAACGCTGATTCATATTAGAAGAACTGTAATATTTCAAGAAAAGTTCCGATGTAATAGAACTATCATGCAATAAAAGTTGAGTGTAAGCATTGTCCAAATCATGGGCAAGTTCAGGATTATCCTTATTAGTCACAAGAAAAAGACTGCTATTTCCCAAATTCAAAATCGTTTGATAATCAAGGAAAATATTTAACGAACTCACTAAGTACAAATCCGCATCTTCACGGTAATAATAAGTGTCATTATCCGTCGAGTACAAAAAATCAAGTTGAATATCGTTTGAATTTGCATAAGCGTGTAAATGATCATTTTCCGGTGAATTTTGGTAAAGGGAAACAGAAGATCCATTTAGCGAAATTGGGTCGTTGTAATAATAATCCGTTCTATCTTTTGGTGCAACTAAAATAATTTGCTCTCTCAAAAACTGCATTGACGTGTAAGAATATTTTTCATTACGCTCATTTGTGTAAGTTATAGGCCCAAAAACATCAATTTCGCCATTTTCAAGAGCTTGTAAAGCATCAACTTGAGAGTAAGAAACAAACTCAAAATCATAATTTGTATATTCTTCCATAGCTTGAAAAAGTTCATAGCCATAGCCTTTAAAATCGATTGAATCAATATCTTCAATCATTCCGTAATTGGGTTCATAACCCACTATAATTGTTTCTCTTTCTAAATCAGACGAGGCAAAAGAAACTGTGAAACTAACAGCAGAAAATATAAAAACTGCAAGAGAAAATAAAAGTCCGTTAATTAATTTATTCAAATAAATAGTCCAAATTTTTTATGGAAAAACTCGAACCTCACACCTACCTCTCAGTTAAAAT
>CAYJLB010000042.1:0-18613 GCA_964370845.1 uncultured Oscillospiraceae bacterium | reverse complement strand
GCATATTTGCACTTTCTTCATAAGCTGAAATATAACAAAAATTATATTGAAAATAGTAAAGTATTGTTAGCAAAATCAAAATAAAAACTGCGTATAAAACATAGATTAAAACTGTATAAACAGGGCTTAAACCCTCTAAAATTGGCATTAAAGTGTCTTGGATAAAAAAGTAAGAAATACCGCTTACTGCCATAATTACAATATTAACAAAAATGGTGACAATACTTGCTTTTAATAATTCACTTGCGCCCTTTTCTGTTAATGCAAAAGTTTTTTGTAAGAAATTTTTCATTATGCTCCCTCCTTTAAATTTTCGTCATTCCAAATAAATGCGTTATTGTATTCTTTCCACATTTCGCTGTATAAACCGCTTTTTGCAATGAGTTCGTTATGTGTGCCTTGTTCTTCCACTTTTCCCTTTGCAATTACATAAATTAGGTCGGCATTTTTTATTGTAGACAGCCTATGAGCTATCATTAAAACCGTTTTTCCTTTTGTCAATTCATTAAATGCAAGTTGAATTTGATGTTCGTTTTCAGGGTCAGCAAATGCAGTTGCTTCGTCAAGTAGAATTATGGGAGCATCTCGTAAAATTGCCCTTGCAAGTGCAATTCTTTGTGCCTCACCGCCTGATAAATACACACCTTTTGTCCCATAAATTGTGTCAACGCCATTTGGAAGTTTTGCAATTATATCTTCACATCTTGCAGCTTTAAGAGCCTTGTTCACTTCCTCTATTGTAGCATTCGGTTTTCCTTCACGAAGATTGTCTAAAATGCTTTCTTTGTAAAGGTTTGTGTTTTGAAAAACAAAAGAAATATTTTTCATAAGCTCGGTATTGTCAATTTCTTTTACATCAATTCCACCAATTTTTACACTTCCGCTATCCACGTCCCAAAATCGAGGAATAAGCGTTGCAAGGGTAGTTTTCCCTCCACCAGAAGATCCT
Source organism: uncultured Oscillospiraceae bacterium (assembly GCA_964370845.1). Classification (GTDB taxonomy): domain Bacteria; phylum Bacillota; class Clostridia; order Oscillospirales; family Ruminococcaceae; genus CAYJLB01. Next base: position 17,664 of record CAYJLB010000042.1, on the reverse strand, counting down.
ACAAAAGCGACAGTTTGCCTTGTTTAATGCTAATATTTACATTATCCACAGCTTTTTTGTCAGTGTTAGGATATGTAAAAGAGATATTTTCCATCTCAACATCAGCATTTTTAGGTGTTTTTGGATTAGTAGGCTTTTCAAGAGATTTTTCATTAAGTAAATTGTCAATACGATTAAGTGCATCACTTGCAAGCATTGAATGTTGCATTACCCACATAATTTTCATAAGCATTAAAGATGCTATTGGTGTGAAAATTAGATAAAAGAAAAAGCTTAGGAAAAATTCCTTCATATCGCTTTGACCAGTGATTATGAATACTGAACTTAAAACCAAAAAAATAGGTGTAGAAGCTAAAAAAACTTGAAATAAAGTCATTGGAATTCTCATTCTATATGAATATTGTGAAACATATTTTTTGTAAGAACTTATGACATTGTAAAAACGTTCAAAGGAAAAAACTGACTGATTAAAAGTTTTTACAACAGGGATACCACGGACATATTCCGTTGCTTCATTATTCATATTTTCAAGTGCAGTTTGATATTGTTTTATTCTTTCGGGTTGGTCTTTTCCCATTCCTGACATCATTGAAATTGCCGCTAAAACAAGGGGAGCAAGGCTGATTAACCCAAGTCGCCAGTCAAAAACGAACAAAATAATTAGCACAGCTATAGGGGTTGTGTATGCTCCAACTAAATCAGGCAATTGGTGGGCTAAATATGTTTCTGTTGCTCCAGCACTGTCATTTATTATTCTGCGAAGTTTCCCACTTCCCATATTCGAAAAAAATCCAAGCGGCAGTGTCATAATATGTTTTAGTGCAGTTTTTCTCATATTTTTTGCAATTCTATAAGCTGCAATATGAGTGAGCATAAGAGCGATTAAATAAACCACCATAGCTCCAATAGCACTTCCAACTGCAAGCCAAGCATTTGTTACAATGCTATCAGTAAGACTGATGTTTGGATAAATTTCAATTAACTCAACTACACCTCGCCAAATAAAAATGATTGGAAGTATTGTCATAACTGCACTTACACCCGACAAAATCATTCCTAAATTGGTTAAGTGTTTATAATTTCCAGCAAAGGCATACAGCCTTTTGAGTAGTGATTTTTGTTTACTTTTTTCCATATAAAGTTTTCCCCTTTCCTATATTTTAATTAGTCTAAACTAACTTTATTTTAAAAAATATCAGGGATTTCCCCCCAATATTTTTAAAAATCTCAATTAAAAATTAATCAAATTAATTTCCTAGTATTTCCTTTGTCCCTGCATAATAAAATTTCTGAATTTTGCTAATATATTCAAAAGCTTCTTCTTTACTCAAATCGTGATGAATAGCTTCAAGCATATTATTAATTCCAGAAGTTGAAATAACATGAACAAAAAACTTGTTTATTTTAGTGGGCTTAAAGTTATCATTTTCCATAAATACAAGAGATGATTTTTCTTCAATTTCTATTAACTCATCAACAAACTTCTCATATTTTGTTCCAACCGAACAACAAAAAAGCAGTTTTGACAATTCAAAGTCAGAGTATAAATACTCCAAAATTAAATTTGTTCCTTTGCCCATGTTTTCAGTAATATCAGCACTATCAAAATCGTATTGCCCCTCAACTTCCTCATGTGCTCTTTTATAAAGCAAAAACAAATTATTAGCAAATTCTCCTACAATAGCTTCAAATAAACCATCTTTGCCCTTGAAATGGTTGTATACCGCTCCCGTTGTGGCTTTTGCATTTGTTGCAATCTCTCGCAAATTTGCATTGATAAAGCCTTTTTTAAGGAATTCCTCTTTAGCACAGGCTATAATTCGCTCTTTTGTAAGCTCTGAAGAATAGCTCAAATACATCACCTCACATAACACGTTTATTTTTAATAACAATGTTATCACATAATTTTTAATTTGTCAAGCTTTTTATTTTTTTATCACAGTAAAAAAGCATAACCAAACATCTAACAGTTTGATTATGCTCCTTTTTGATAAATCACACAGCAATTAAATTCCGTGCGGATTTAATATTTGAAGTATATAAATCATAAAATTCATTTTCATCTAAGCTATCTAAAAACTCCTGACTTACAACGGCATATTCATTTATTTCACTTTCTACCCTTTTTTCTGTCTTTATATCAGGGCATACAATTAAATTTCCATTATTTGAATACATATTGCAAGTGCTTTCATTTATTATTTCAGCCATCACAATTCCCCCTACTTCTTCATCTATGGTTTTTGCACAGGAAAAATATGACGGGAGCAAGAACACTCCTTCTCTTAGGGTTGTCATATGTGTGTTTACGCCGTCCGCTCTAAGTGCGTAAAGTGAAGGCACAACAGCAGTTTTATTTTGCTTCATTCTTACCGATTGAAAAGCTCCAATTGGCATATCGCTTATATTAGATTTTTCAAGCAAATCTTGTGCGGTTCTCACATTGTATTTTTCCATAGCGATTTTGGTAATAGTTTTGCCAGCTGAATTATTAATCCCTCCAAAAGCAAAACCAGAATTGTTAGCTATTTCAGGTAATGTTTTGTTTTTACAATGGTCTAAATCATTTGTAAAGCATACTAAAGGAATTGCTAAAAACGGTAGCAAGGTTTCTTTTCGCCTTAAATCCTCAACAATTTTATCACTTTTAAGTTTTAGCCAATTTTCCACATTATGAAGTTTTCCAAGCTTATTATATATGCTTTTATGTTCAAATACTTCAAGGTCAGCAGAAATAATTATATCAGGAATTATACTATCTTTCTCAGCTAAATATTCCGACATATGACTAGCATATCCTAAACCAAAAAATTGTATCTGTAAATCAATATCTTGTTTTAAGAGATTTTCTTTAGCTTTTGCTAAAAACTTTTTTTCCTCATTGTGAAGTATACAAATGTGATTCCAATACATTAAAACCTTTTTCATAAGATAGTTTCTCCTTTTCTAAGTAAACTTTGCCTTTTCATTTGTAATTTGTAGTCCTTGTCCATTTGCTCAAAAAGTGAAAGTTCAGATTCTGTTCTTTGAACAATATTTGACACTCCGCCATTTTTCATAACTATTCTTTTATCCGCCATTAAAGCTGTGTGAGGGTCATGTGTGACCACTAAAATCAGCTTTTTATTGTCAGTTAAAATGTCAAGAGCCTTTATTTTGTCAATTCCAGCATTTTCAATTTCATCAATTAACACAATGGGGGAGTCGCAAATTAACGCAATATCTGCAATCATTAAAGCTCTAGTTTGCCCACCGCTTAATAAATTCAAGTTCATATTTTCACTTATTGGCTCTTTTGCAATGTCATTAGTGAGGGAAATTATATCATTAATATCACAAATTTTCCCTCTACATTCACAATGTAATTCAATAAATTCTTTCACAGTAGTGTCAAGCATAAATCGCATATTTTGCCCTAAATGAGCCACTATATTTAAGTTATCCTCCGAATTAATGAGCGTTCCATTTTCCTCTATTGTAACAATTCGTTTTGAAACAGAATTCTTGTTAACAGTTTGCTCTATATCCTTTATCAATCGGCTTTTCCCGCTTCCTGTGTTGCCAACTACAGCAGTTATTGAACCTGAATTTAAAGTTATTACATCATAATTTTCTTTGCTGTTATCTTTATTAAATCCACTAAATATTTTTACTTTATACATTACACGCCACCGAAAAATCTATCTTATTTATTACACCTTGTTCATAATTTTTGCCTACTCGACACTCACCAACACAATAAGAGCAAACGCCCATTGGCATTGTGTGCCTTAACATATCACCCTCAAAAGTGTCTTGATTTTTGCTATCAATTAAAAATTTTGCTAAGTTTTCCACTCCGTAGCCAGCAAGGGTATCTACAGCGAAGATTTTAGCTTTTTTATTTAATTTTCTTATTCTCCACAAAATTATTTCTCTTTCTGCTTGAGAAACCATATCTATTTTTGTAACTACTATAAAATCAGCAAAAAACAGCATAGGACCTAAACTTTGAGGAGCTTTTGTACTGCTTGTAGCGTCAACAACACAACCTGACACCATTTTTTCAGTTGCAGGCGAGCATCTATGACAAAGACCTGCTGTTTCAATTAACAAAGTGTCGCAATCCCTATCCTCTCCCCAACTCCAAAGTTCTGCTAAATTTGTCACCATAAAGTGGTCAGGGCATGTATCACCACTTACACCCAGTATAAATGGAACATCTAGCTTTTTGCTATCAAATTCTTCGTGATTGTCAAAGCAATCTATTTTACACACACCTGGTTTAATATTATTTTCCTTTAAAAGAGGAACAAGCCACTTTAGTAGCGAAGTTTTTCCTACCGCTGATGAGCCTGATAGAAGAATAATTTTATTCATTTATATAACCACCTTTATTGAGTTAGTTATAACTTACCATAAATTTTAAGAAAAGTAATTCTCATATAAGACACTTTTCAAAAAAACACTTGACTTTTTTATTTATTATTGTTATAATCTTCAGTAGTTAGTATTTGCTAACTACTGAAGTGTTAAGTTTGAAAAATAAATTTTCAAACCGCAGTTTTGTGCTTATTCGGCAAAGAACTTTAGTTCTTGCCTCAATTTTGTCGCCTTAAAAAATAGAAGCGACAAAACGTGCAGAAAGAAATGGTCATAATAATGGATAATAAATATAAAAAAATGATTTATTCCGCCTGTGAAAAATCGGAACTTTTTAGTGATATAAAGTTGCCCCTTGATGAAATCCATATAATAAACGCAAATAAAAATCAACAACTTAATAACATAAGTAACAATGCTATTATTCTAATTTTGTCGGGAAAAGTTGACGTTTACACTACCTCTTATTCTGGCGATGAAGTATATTTATCTACACTAAAAGTTGGAGAATGCACAGGGATAAGCAATATTTTTAATAAGAATATTATAAATACTGTAATAAAATGCAGTACTGACGTTACAGTTTTATCTATTCCTGAAGACGTACTTAAAAAAACTATGAGAGAGAATTTTGTGTTAGCCCATAGGCTTTTGACATTATATAATAGTAAAATACAGTTTCTTATTGGACGTATAGAAAGCTTGACAATTCAATCAGTAATTGCGAAACTTGCTCATTATCTTTTGAGTAATAAAAATGAGGAAAATTATGTTTATATACCCTCGAAACAAAAATTGGCTGAATATTTAGGTGTAAGTAGGGCAAGCCTTTACCGTGAAATTGCGGTTTTAAAGGCAAGTAATGTTATAGAAACCAATAAAAGGTTTTTATATATAAAAAATGAAGAAGCATTGAAAAATCTTCTTTAAACAATTTATTTTTATGACAAAATGGAGGAAATATGAAAAAAATTATTACTTTAATGATGGTTTGTACGTTGGCATTATTTGCATTTGCTGGTTGTTCAAGCGAAAGCAGTAGCAACACTTCAACTACGGAAGCTACAACAGAGCAAAGTACAGAAGCAGTTACAACTGCCGAAGAAACTGAAGAAACAGAACCTACTGCAGAGCCTGTTGACGTTTCAGCAGTAGCATTAAATGGACCTACCGCAATGGGAATGGTTAAATTTATGAGCGATGCTGAGAGTGGTGCAATTACAAGCAATAATTACACTTTTTCAATTGAAACTGCAATCGACGTTGTTACACCAATGATTGTTAAAGGCGAAGTTGACATAGCTGCAGTTCCAGCAAATGTTGCAAGCGTTTTATACAATAACAGCGAAGGCGGAATAAAAGTTCTTGCTATAAACACACTTGGTGTTTTATATATCGCTGAGAGTGGTGACACTGTACAATCTATTGAAGATTTAGCTGGTAAAACTATTTATGCAAGCGGTAAAGGTGCGACTCCTGAATACGCATTAAATCAAATTTTAGCAGCAAACGGTTTAACTGACTCAGTTACAATTGAGTGGAAAACTGAACAAGCAGAAGTAGTTGCAGCTTTAGCAGCTGAAGAAAATGCAATAGCTATGTTGCCACAACCTTTTGCTACAACTGCTCAAACACAAAACGAAAATATTCGTATTGCCCTAGATTTAACAGAAATTTGGGATAATTCTGAAATTGACGGAACTTTGGTTACAGGCGTAGTAGTTGCAAATGCGACTTTTGCTGAGGAAAACCCTGAAGCGGTTGCTGATTTTATGGCAAACTATGAAGCAAGTGTAGATTTTATTAACTCAAACCTTGAAGAAGGTGCGGTTTTAGTAGGTAATTATGGAATTGTTCCTGAAGCTGTTGCATTAAAAGCAATTCCTGAGTGCAATATTACTTATGTTGCGGGTGCTGAAATGAAAGATATGCTTTCAGGATACTTAAATGTTTTATTTGAACAAAATCCACAAGCTATAGGCGGTGCTTTACCTGATGATGCCTTCTATTATGAATAAAAATAGTAAGAGTAATAATACAAAAAAACAAAAACTGCCAATCTGGGTTATCCTTTTATGGATAGCCCTTTGGCAGTTTTCAAGCATGGTAGTAGATTCGCAAATTCTATTACCTACACCCTTATCTGTACTTGAGAAATTACTATTTTTAGTAAGACAGGGTTATTTTTGGCAATCTATACTACACTCAATGGCTAAAATAACTTTAGGATTTTTACTAGCAGTATCAATCGGAGTGATTTTTGCAGCAATTTCCCACAAATCAAAAATATTTAAGCAATTCATCAGCCCTTTTATATTGATTTCAAAATCTGTTCCTGTTGCATCAATAATCATACTTATTTTAATATGGATTAGTTCACAAAACATCTCTATTTTCATTAGTTTTATTATGGTTATGCCAATTGTCTACACGAACGTTTTAAGCGGAATAGATAGTCTTGATAAAGGTCTTAATGAAATGTCCACAGTTTTTACAATATCCTCTAAAACTAAAATAAGATATATTATTCTTCCACAAATAATGCCATTTTTTGAATCCGCTTGCGTAGTAGGTCTTGGAATGTGCTTTAAATCAGGAATTGCTGCCGAAGTAATTGGGCTTCCTGACAATTCTATCGGTGAAAATTTATATCAAGCGAAAATTTTTCTTGATATTCCAACTTTATTTGCTTGGACAATTGTAATAATTTTAGTAAGTTTTGCATTTGAAAAAACTTTTGCAGTTTTGATAAAAGCTATCACCGCAAGGCTTGGGAGGGTTAAATTAGTATGATTATTTTAAAAAACATATGCAAAAAATATGGTGAAACTGTAGTTTTTGAGAATTTCAATTTAACTCTACAAAAAAATAAAATTTCCTGTATTATGGGGCAGTCCGGCAAAGGAAAAACCACATTAATTCGATTACTTATGGGTTTGGAAAATCCAGATGCAGGTGAAATAAAAGGACTTGAAAATTTAAAAATAAGCTGTGTTTTCCAAGAGGATAGACTGTGTGAAAACCTCGATGTATATGCAAATATTATGTTGCCGCATCTTAATAAAAATAGTGTTCTAACTATGTCTAAAGGGAAAATTGACGATGGACTTTCGGCAGTAGGTTTAGCTAATCTTGGGAATAAAAAAGCATCTGAACTTTCGGGCGGAATGAAAAGACGAACAGCTATTTTACGAGCTTTATATGCAGAATTTGATATTTTAATTTTAGACGAACCTTTTAAAGGTCTTGACGATGAGATTAAACTTAAAACTATCGAATTTGTAAAAAAAGAGAGCGTAGACAAAACTATACTCTACATCACTCACGATAAAAAAGAGGCTGAAATTATTGAACCTGATGTCTATATTGATTTGAACGCATGACAAAATAATAATAATAAAAAGGTATATCGTATTTTCAACGATATACCTTTTTTCTTTTTTATTATAATTGTTAAATCAAAGGGCTGATTTTAACTTTAATACTATATGCTAGTGTTTTTTGCTCTATCAGTTTTTGTTATTGGCAAACCGTTGTCATAGTCTAATTGACAAGGTTCACCTTCTTCATTTGGTCGTTGTCTTGTGTGTCCATCATTTGTCCAAGATGGAAATTTATCTTTTCTCCATGGTCTTATCGCCCATTGATAACCTCTATAAACATCGCGAGTATTGTTCATATTTTCTAATAAAACATCATGAAGTTTATTTCGAAATTCGCTATAATTCTCATCATTAATTAGATTTTTCATTTCGAATGGATCCTTTCCAAGGTCGTATAGTTCGTCCAAATCAAATAAATTTATTACAAGTTTAAACCCTTCACTTACACAAGCACGCATCATTTGAAGTCCACCAAAATTATCATGGTCGATTTCAAAACGCGTAAATTCTACAAAAGAATACTCGTTAATTTTAACGTTTGTATCATAAATTTGAGGGAGCAAGCTTTTTCCCTCCAAAACTTTTGGTATTGTTAAATCGAAATAATCCAAAACCGTTGGAACGATATGTATGTGACTAGAAGGTTCAGTAATAACTTTGTTTTTTTCTCCACCACTTATTATTAACGGGATATTCGCAGCTTCTTTGTAAGCAGTAGGTCCTTTGCTTTGCATTTTGTGCGAACCAAGCATATCACCGTGGTCAGAAGTGTATATAATTAATGCATTTGGAACTACTTCTTTTATTTTGTCTAAAACTCGTCCAATTTCGTAGTCAACATAAGAATTGCACCCTAAAAATAGTTGAAGTGACTCAGAAGGAATATTAATTTCATCAGCAGTTTTATCCAATCTTTTGTTCGCCCATAATTTTTGCAATAGCGGTTTTTCAGATAAATCGTCATGAAAAGTTGGATTATCATCAAATTTAAAACCTTTATACATAGTATTATATGGTGCAGGGCATAAAAATGGATGATGAGGTTCGTCATAAGATACTGTTAAGAAAAAATCTTCATTTGAAAACTCATCCAAAAAATCTATTGCACGGTTAGAGCATCTGTGTGCAAAAGTGAAATCTTCCTCAATTTCGTAAGCGGTACTTTGTAACCTTGAACGTACTTTATCTTCGTCGGATAACTCGTCAAGGTAATTTTTCATATCGTACCAATATTTTTCATTATATCCATCAGCACATTTACCATAACCAAAATAATCTCCTCCATCTAAATGCCATTTTCCAATATAACCACAGTTAATATTATTTGCGTCAAGTCTTTGACCAATAGTTTTAACATTTTCACTTAATGGCACTGAGTTTGCTACCGAACCATTCGAATGAGGAAAAAGTCCTGTAAAAAGTGCTGACCTTGCTGGTCCGCACACTGCTTGGGTTGTATATGCATTTTCATACCTTACACCATTTTCTGATAAGCTATCAAGATTTGGTGTAAGCATTTTTTCATTGCCATAACAACCAAGCATATCCTTTCTTGTTGTATCTGTCATCAGTAAAATAATTTGCTTTTTCATTATTACCTCCTGTTTAGTAAAACATTAAAATTAAACTAGCGAATTTTATTTCAAATATAAAATTACCACCTATGGGATATGCGATAATTATATATCGCTATAGCGAATATGTCAAGTGTTTTTTTGTGATATAACGACAATATATCTCAAAATGTTTTATATATTAATGTCGTTTGTGACAAATAGCCAAAAATCGAGATATCTATTTGTTCAATAGGTAAAAATGTAAAATTTACTTAGTAAAATATTGACATTTTACTAAGTTTGTGCTAACATATGGTTACGGGATACCAAATTCAATTTTATTGGAGGACGAAAAAATGAAAAAAATTAAAATGGCGGTTTGCACTATTTTAGCAGCTAGTTTATTGTTGGCAACAGGATGTGAGGCAGACCCTAACGCAGGAAAAACTAAAATTAGATTTTCAACTTGGGATTCGGCAGATAATTTAGATGAACAACAAGCGTTAGTAGACAGATTTAACCAAAGTCAAGAAGAAATTTATGTTACGCTAGAGGCGTACGGCGGAGAATATGATACAAAAATCAATGCAAGTATGGGTGCTGGCGACGCTCCTGATGTAATGTACATGTGGAATTATCCAGTATATTCAGGAGGATTAGAACCACTAGATTCATACATAGAACAAGAAGGCGCAGAGTATAAAGATAACTTTTTTGAAGCGGTTTTAGAATACAACTCTTTCGAAGGAAAAACTTATGGCATTCCAGTAGGATTTTCAACTCACGCACTATACTATAATAAAGCACACTTTGATGCTGCTGGCATAGATTACCCAACAGATCAATGGACATGGGACGATGTAAAAGCTGCTGCAAAAACTATCACAGAAAATGTTGACGGTGTAACAGGATACTCTTACAAAATGGTTCCATATATCTTTGACTTTGAAATGTTTTTATGGGGAAATGGCACAGGATATGTTGATGAAACAGGTAACTTAGAAGGAAATCTTAATTCACCAGAAGCTATTGAAGTATTAAGCTTATTCCAACAAATGACACTTGACGGACATGCAATCGGAACTTCTGGTTCAGGTTATACTGAATTTGCAGCAGGTTCTACTGCTATGTACATCAATGCATCATGGGCATTAGGTTCTGCAATCGAAGCAGGAATTGATTACGGTCTTGAAAAAGTTCCTATGTTTGGAAGCGCTCCTTCTGCGAGTGTAGTTTCTACTTCAGGTGTTGCAATGTCCGCTGACTCTGAAAACAAAGATGCAGCATGGGAATTTATTAAATATTGGACAAGCGAAGAATTAAACGTTGAACGTTTAGATTATGAATTACCACCACTTAAATCAGTTGCAGAAGAACACGGTGTTTTAACTGACCCAGCATATGAAGCATTCTATCAAATGCTAGAACAAAGCAGCGGTTATGTTCCAACAAGTAATATTGTTCCTGATGACTGGTCAGTAATTAACGAAGAACTTCTTTACGCATTTGAAAGAATTTATAACCCTAGTACTTTAGAAGACCCAACACTTGTACTTAATGATGCAGTAGAAGAATTAAAATAGTTTATTAAAGAGCTACGGCAGCAGCTGTAGCTCTTGTTAAAGAAGGAAGGTATTGTTATGAAAAAAAGAAGACAACTTGCACCTTATTTGTTTATTGCGCCATGGATTATAGGTGCATTGATTTTCACATTAGGCCCACTAATTTTATCATTAGTGATGAGTTTTCATAATTGGTCGATAACAGGTACTCCTGAATTTATTGGTTTTGGAAATTACATAGAAATGTTTACTGATGACAGTCAGTTTTATGAATCTCTTGCAATTTCGTTAAAATATGCAGCGATTTTCGTACCGCTTAATATAATTATAGCTTTGTTTTTAGCAATGTTAATAACACAACCCCTTAAAGGTGTGAAAATATATCGTACTATTTTTTATCTTCCAACAGTAGTTTCAGGAGTAGCTGTTTCTATTTTATGGAGTTGGATATTAAACGGTGATTATGGTGTACTAAACTATTTATTATCACTTATTGGAATAGATGGACCAAACTGGCTTGTTGACCCAGCGTGGGCTTTGTTTGCAGTAATTTTAGTTAGTGCTTTTGGTGTTGGTACTATGATGTTGATTTTCTACACTAATATTAAAAGTATTTCCAAAGATTTTTACGAAGCGGCTTCCATTGATGGAGCAGGTGTTCTACGTCAATTTTTTAACATTACTTTGCCAATAATCACTCCTACCATCCTATTCAATGTAATTACTTCAATTATTAGTGCGTTCCAACAATTAACCCTTGTAATGCTATTAACAGGTGGCGGACCATTAAACTCAACTTATTTCTATGGTTTATATACATATAACAACGCGTTTAAACATCAAGAATTAGGCTATGCAAGTGCTAATGCTTGGGTGATGTTTGTGATAATATTATGTCTTACAGCTGTAGTATTCCGTTCATCTTCCACTTGGGTTTTCTATGAAGCAAACGCTAAAAATGCAAAAAAATCAAAAAAAGTTAAATAGGAAGGAGCGATAATAGTTATGAAAATGAATAAAGTCACAAAGGTTATATTGTATATCGTCTTAACAGGATGTGCGTTATATTTTTTAATGCCTTTTGTTTATATGATAATCTCAACCTTTAAAACAGAAACGGAAGCAATCGCATATCCACCGAAATTTTTTCCTGAGGAATGGTTGTTTTCAAATTACTCTGACGCATGGAACGCTCAACCTTTTGGAACTTACTTATGGAACTCAATATTAGTAGCAGTTCTTACTACACTCGGTCAAATTATTTCTTGTTCATTAGTAGCATATGGATTTGCAAGATTTAATTTTAAAGGCAAAAACATACTATTTATGATTTTACTCTCCACAATGATGATTCCTTGGGACGTTACTATGATTCCAAAATATATGATGTTTAATATTTTCGACTGGATCAACACATTAAAACCACTTATCGTACCTGCGTTTTTTGGTTCAGCTTATTATATATTCTTACTACGCCAATTTTTAATGGGAATACCAAAAGATTTCGAGGAAGCAGCTTATATAGACGGAGCTAACCAATTCCAAATTTATTCAAGAATTTTTATTCCAATTATGAAAGCTCCTTTAATACTAATCGGTGTATTCAATTTCCTATCCGTATGGAATGATTACTTAGGTCCACTTATCTATCTACAAGATAGAAGCAAATATACAATAGCTTTAGGACTAGCTTCCTTTAAAGGTGTACACGAAACACAAATTATTCCAATGCTATGTATCACAGTTCTAATGATAATACCTCCAATCGTAATATTCTTTATAGGACAAAAGCATATTGTTGAAGGAACTTCTGGAGCTATTAAATAATTAAAAATCAACTAAAAAATATCAAAAATAGACATATGTAATATTATGATTTAAAGATTTTGTTTAGGCAATATTTCACAATTAATAAAATGTAGCAATTGTGAGATGTTGCCTAAAATAGAAAAAAGATTTATCATAATTTTAAAAATTAAGAAAGGTAGGCGTCTAAGCACAAAATTACTTCAGTTGTTGTATTTTGTGGCAACACCAAGATGCCGCGGGTATTAAAATGATAAAAGAAAAATTTGTTTATAATAAAAATATGATCGATGAATATTTTTTAATCATTCACGATAAATATGAAAAGGAAAAAAATTTATCAAATGAGAGCTTATTTGCTTTATCCAATGGATATTTAGGCGTAAGAGGCGCTTTTGAAGAAGGTACAAAAGATAGCTTACCTTGCACTTTTGTAAATGGAGTTTTTGATAAATCAGAAACTTTTATGAGAGAACTAGCGAATTTACCTAATTGGCTAGGACTAAAACTATACAATGAAAAAGAATTAATTGGAATAGAAGAAGCTGAAATAGAAGAATTTTCTCGTGTACTTGACATGAAAAGTTCGATTTTATTCAGAAAAATGATTGCAACAGATAAAAATGGTAGAAAAACTAAAATTGAATGTGAACGTTTTGTAAGCCGCGCAAATGTCCATAGAATGGGGCTAAGATTTTATGTTACTCCATTAAATTACAGCGGAATATTAGAAATTGAAAATATTATCGATGGAGCAGTGGTAAATTTTCTTGATGCTCCTAGATTTAAAGTAAAACATACAAAATTAATCGAAAACAGCAAACTTAATGAAAATGGCGCTTATGTTGAAGTAACTACAAGAGATAGAGTTCTTCATACAGGTGTAGGCTCTTATGTTCAAGCTTTGAAAAATGGAAAAGATATAATCAAAACAAGAACTTTTGGAGCATATGGAGAAACTGCTATTGAATTTTTGGATTGTGATGTAACAGAAAATGAAACTGTTGAAATTATAAAATATGTTTCAATATATACACAACGTGAAGTAAATAGCGAAAAAATTAAAGAAAATGTATCTGCTGAAATTGATAATTTCATTAAAGACGGATTTCAAAATGAAATAGATTTACATAAAGAAGTTTACTTAAAAATGTGGGATAAAGCTGACATAAAAATTTGCGGAGATGATGATTTAAACAAAGCAATTAGGTTTAATATTTTCCACTTAATGAGTACTGCAAGCGAAAATGATGACCGTGTAAATGTAGGTGCAAAATTATTATCTGGCGAAGAATATGGTGGACATGCATTTTGGGATACTGAACTTTTTATGATGCCATTTTTTGCTTGTGTTTTTCCGAAAACAGCAAGAAATCTAGAAAAATATCGTCATAACTTACTTGATGCAGCAAGAGAAAATGCAAAAGAAAATGGATATAAAGGCGCAAAATTCCCTTGGGAATCAGCCGATGACGGAACGGAGCAATGCCCTGCTTGGACTATAATGCCGGATGGGAGTTGTTATCGTTGTTATGTTGCAGACTATGAACATCATGTTACAAGTGCCGTCGCTTATGGAGTTTATAATTATGTGAAAATTTCTGGTGATATTGAATTTCTGCATAATTTTGGAATAGAAATTCTTACTGAAACTGCTCGTTTTTGGGCTAGCAGATGCGAATATAATGAAAAATTTGACAGATATGAAATCACAAATGTAACAGGTCCTGACGAATGGCACGAACCTGTTAACAATAATTTATACACAAACTATCTTGCTAAATGGAATATTAAATATGTGATTAGCCTTTTAAATAAGTTGGAAGCTGAAAACACTAAAGTATATGAAAATTTGCAAGAAAAATTGAATTTTTGCAAAGAAGAATTTGAGACTTGGGATAAAGTAGCAGATAAAATTTATCTTCCTACAGCTAATGAAGATGGAATTTTAGAGCAATTTGAAGGCTATTTCGATTTGCTTGATGTTACTATTGAGGAATATGACGAAAACGACTGGCCTATTCGTCCTAAAATTTTAGGCGAAGTAAAAAGAGCGACTACGCAAGTTATTAAACAAGCCGATGTAGTAATGCTATTACATCTTTTAGGAGAGCAATTTGACAAAGAAACCACTGAAAAAAATTATCACTATTATGAAAAACGAGCATTACACGGTTCTTCCTTAAGTCCTAGTGTATACTCAGTAATGGGATTAAAAGTTGGGGATTCCAGCAAAGCGTATCGCTATTTAAGGAGAGCCGCATTTATCGATTTAGTGGATTTACAAAAAAATACAAGAGAAGGCATTCACGCTGCTAATGCGGGTGGAGTTTGGCAAACTGTTGTTTTTGGTTTTGCAGGAGTTAATATTTTAGAAAATGGAACTTTTGAAGTAAAACCTAATCTTCCTAAAGAGTGGAAAAATCTATCCTTTAAAATTAACATTAAAGGCAAGTTATACAATATTGATATTGATGAAAATAACAATACAAATATTAAAGAAATTGAGGAATAAAAGTGAATTATAAAGCTATAATTTTTGACTTAGATGGTGTTATTTGTCACACTGACGAATACCACTATAAAGCTTGGAAAAAAATTTCCGACGAACTGGGCATTTATTTTGATAAAGAAATAAATAACCGTCTTCGTGGAGTTAGTAGAAATGAAAGTTTCGAAATTATTTTAGAAAGATTTGACGGAAGTTTAACCGAGGAAGAAAAATTACATTGGCTAGAAGTGAAAAACAACTATTATAAAGAATATTTGAAAGAAATGTCCCCAAAAGATATTTCCACAGAGGTTTTAGATTCATTAAATAAAATGATAGAAAAAGGAATAATCTTAGCTATTGGTTCTTCAAGCAAAAATGCAAAATTCATATTGGATAAACTCGAAATAACAGAACTTTTTCAAGCTATTTCAGACGGAAATAACATAAAAAATTCAAAACCAGACCCAGAAGTTTTTCTAATGGCTGGTGAAATGATAAATGTGGAAGCAGAACATTGCTTGGTAGTTGAAGATGCAATAGCGGGTGTTGAGGCCTCTATTGCTGCAAAGATGGATTGTGCTGCTATAGGCGATGCGGTAAAAGCAAATATCGCTAAATATAACTTAAATACTTTTTCCGATTTGCTTGAAATAATTTAGGAGGCGTTCTATGCGAATTAAAAAAAGATGGGAAGATGAAACACTTCTTCATATAAATAGAAGGGAAACTCGAACAAATTTCTATCGTGGAAATAACGAAATATCCCTTAACGGAGAATGGAAATTTCTATTTTTAGAAGCTCCCGAATATTCTCCAATTGGTTATGAAAATATTGATTTTAATGATGAAAATTGGGATAATATATCAGTGCCTTCTTGCATTGAGTTGCAAGGTTACGGGAATATGCATTACACCGATGTTTGGTACTTATTCCCAATAAATCCGCCTTTTGTGTCATCAAATAATCCTACAGGGATTTATAGACGTACTTTTACCCTTGATAACACTGAAAACAATACAATAATTCGCTTTGATGGGGTGAACAGCGCCTTTGATTTATACATTAATGGCAAACATGCGGGTTATAACAAAGTTAGTAGATTAGCCAGCGAATTTGACATCACAGAATTTGTACAAAAGGGAGAAAATCATATCACTGTGCGTGTTTACAAATGGTCGGACGGTTCTTATTTAGAGTGTCAAGATATGTGGTGGTTTAGTGGGATTTTTAGAGATGTAACCATATTTTCTGAGTCTAAAAATTCAATTGAAAATTTATTTGTTACTCCTGATTTATGTGAAAATTATGAAAATGGAAAATTAAAAGTTTCTGTAATTACACAAGAAAAAGGAAAAATCATATATGAACTTTTCGATGGAAAAGACGTAGTTTTAAGCGGAGAAAGCGAAGTTTTAGATTTTGAAATTGATGCTGGTAAAATAAAAAAATGGACAGCAGAAAGTCCTAATTTATATAAACTCCACCTTAAAACTAATACTGATGAAGTTTTTGTTACAGTTGGATTTAGAAAAGTTGAAATAAAAGACGGAAATTTCACAGTAAATGGAAAAGCAATTTTAATAAATGGTGTTAACATGCATGATTTTAGTCCAAAAGGCGGAAATACAGTTGACCCTAAAGTTGTGGAACAAGACATTATTTTAATGAAACAGCATAATATAAATGCTATTAGATGCTCTCATTACCCTAAAATGAATTATTTTTACGAACTTTGTAGCAAATATGGTTTGTATGTAATTGATGAAGCTGACTTAGAAACTCACGGTTTTGAATGGGTTGAAAGATATACCTGGCTCAATGATGAAAAATCATGGGAAAAAGCTTATGTGGACAGAAGTGAGCGAATGGTAATTTCTCACTATAATCACCCTTGTATAATAATGTGGTCTATGGGAAATGAAGCAAGTACAGGCGAAAATTTCGTTTCTTGCTATAACAAAATAAAAGAAATTGACTCAAGCAGATTAGTTCACTATGAAGGTGACAGAGAAGCAGATGTTTCTGACGTTTATACAACTATGTATTCAAGGCTATCACGAATGATTGAGATAGGTGAAGGAAATGACGCTCACGCAAAACCACATTTAATATGTGAATATGCACATGCCATGGGTAACGGTCCTGGAAACTTAGAAGAATATCAAGAAATTTTCAGAAAATATAAACGTTTACAGGGCGGATTTATCTGGGAATGGTACGATCACGGAATTGAAACTGTTGACAAAAATGGTAATATAACATACTTTTATGGTGGAGATTACGGAGATAAGCCAAACAATTCAAACTTTTGTATGGACGGACTTTTAACTCCAATGAGAACAGTTTCAACTGGTTTAAAAACATTTAAACAAGTAATTTCACCTATAAACATTGATAAAATCGATGACAAATCTTTTGTAGTTGAAAATTTACAAGATTTCAATGATTTATCAAATTTTAAACTTATTTATAAAGTTTGGCATGGAGAAAAGTGCGATTT
>CAYJLB010000041.1:17504-19129 GCA_964370845.1 uncultured Oscillospiraceae bacterium | reverse complement strand
TCACACTGGTGCGGCAAATGGGACTTGAACCCATACGTCAAAGACACACGCCCCTCAAACGTGCCTGTCTGCCGATTCCAGCACTGCCGCAAGCAATCGTCGCAATAAAATTACGACGATATATATTATATCAAAAAAGGTGTAAATTGTCAATAGCAAAAATTATCTGATATACTCAAACTCGAAATCGAATAGAGCAACAGTGTCCCCTTCTTCAATGCCAAGTTCTTCAAGTTTATCAATAATTCCGCTGTTACGAAGAACACGTTGGAAGTATTGTAAGGACTCGTAATCGTCCATATTAACTTCGTTAAGGATTTTTTCAAGCCACGGAGCTTCGATGCGATAAACATCGTCTTCTTCAACAACAATTTCAAACTTATTATTTGCAAGTAATTTTTCGTCAAGTTCAGCCTGTGATAATGGTTGAGCTTCAAAAATTGTAATTGGTGGCAACTTAGTAAGTTCTCCCGCAACGTAAGTCATAAGCTCTTTTGTGCCCATTGTAGTGGCTGCAGAAATTGAAAAATACTTAAAGCCTAAATCTTCAACATATTTTTTAAAAGTAGCAACTTGTTCTTCCGTCGCCATATCCGACTTGTTTCCAACTACAATTTGTGGTCTTTCAGATAAATCAACATTGAAATTTTTCAATTCTTTGTTGATAGCTTCAAAATCTTCAATTGCGTTTCTTCCTTCAATTTCAGAAACGTCAACAATGTGTAAAATCAATCTACAACGTTCAACGTGACGTAAAAATTGATGTCCAAGTCCAATCCCTTCACTTGCACCTTCGATTAACCCTGGAATGTCCGCCATAATGAAAGAGTTTCCGTCATATGGTTGAACAACCCCTAAAACTGGAGTAATCGTCGTAAAGTGATAGTTTGCAATTTTAGGTTTAGCAGCTGAAACTACCGAAATAAGGGTAGATTTTCCAACATTAGGAAATCCAACCAACCCAACATCAGCAAGTAATTTTAGTTCAAGAGTAACATTATATTCGTCGCCCTTAAAACCACTTTTCGCAAATCTTGGAATTTGTCTTGTTGGAGTAGCAAAGTTCATATTACCCTTACCACCTTTACCACCTTTACAAATTTTCACTGCTTCTTCAGTAGAAAGGTCAGCAAGAATTCTTCCCGATTCAACCTCACGCACAACAGTCCCCTTAGGCACTTTTATGATAAGATCCTTTGCACCCTTGCCCGAACATTGTCTTGCACCACCATTTTCGCCTTTATCCGCAACGAATTTCTTCTTGTATTTGAAGTCAAGAAGAGTAGAAAGATTTGTATCAGCAATAAAAATTACATCTCCACCTTTTCCACCGTCACCGCCGTCAGGTCCGCCAGCCGAAACATATTTCTCTCTATAAAAAGAAACTGCACCATCTCCACCGTCACCAGCTTTAATAAATATCGACACTTTATCTATAAACATAGTTTCTCTCCTTTCTTATTTTTATTGGTTTATTATTTAACTGTTATTTAATAAAAAACAGGGGCTAAGATAAGCCCCTGAAATTTGATACACATATTCTATTGAGCTGCGTATACAGATACTTTTTTACGGTCACGACCCATACGTTCAAAACGTACAGTTCCGTCGATTAATGCGTAAAG
>CAYJLB010000041.1:0-17449 GCA_964370845.1 uncultured Oscillospiraceae bacterium | reverse complement strand
ATCAGAACCAATACCTACATTAGTTCCTGGGTGAATGTGTGTTCCTCTTTGACGATATAAGATATTGCCAGCAACAACGAATTGTCCGTCAGCTCTCTTAGCGCCTAATCTTTTTGATTCTGAGTCACGTCCGTTCTTTGTAGAACCAACACCCTTTTTATGTGCAAAAAATTGCATAGATAATCTAATCATTATAAACTCCATCCTTTCCTTAGTAGTGAATGAAATACATCATATAACTAAAGTAAATTGACTTTTATATGTCCCTCATAATCTTGTGAAAGACAGGACAAATGTATAAATAACCCCTCAATTACTTTTGAAGCATTTATATCGTCCTTTTCAAGAGAAAAACTAATCTCATTTTCCAAAACTTCCACCTTAGATTTTACATTAAAGCATTCAGTAATAGTGTTGCAAACCAGCATAACCCCAGAGGAAACACTAGCACAAACAATATCATTTCCATACTCACTAAAATCAGCGTGTCCATTTACTTTAAAGGAGAAAAATTCGCCTTCCCTCTTGTAAAAATCAGCCCTTATCATTAGCCTTTGATAGCTTCGATTTTAACTTGTGTGTAAGGTTGTCTATGACCTAGAGATCTTTGTTTACCTTTTTTAGGTTTGTAAGTAAACACTCTAATCTTTTTACCTTTACCGTTCTTTAGAACTGTTGCAGTAACTGTTGCACCACTTACATATGGAGCTCCAACATTTAGACCAGCATCGCTTGATACTGCTACTACTTTGTCAAAAGTTACTGTTTCGGAAACTTCACAAACTAATTTTTCGATGAAGATAACGTCACCTTCATTAACTTGATATTGTTTTCCACCTGTTTCGATAATTGCGTACATTCTTGGCACCTGCCTCTTTCATAAACTCGCTATTGTGGGTGGGGAAAAACCCACTTTAATAGAACCCACCTAATATGCGGCTAAATAATTATATCACAACAAACATTAATTGTCAATGAAATTTTCGATAAATTTACAACTTTAATAAGCCATTATTCTGTAGGAGTTGACGGAGCAACGTAAGCTGGAGCACTTTCCATATCGTCCATAAACTGACTAATATCAAACATCATTTGACTGTCAGAAGTAATAGTTGGAAGTTTTCCGTCCCATTTTGCCAAATATTCCATCATAATCATTTCTTCAGTAATTTGCTCACTCTTAATTCTATAAGCTTCTGCTTCAGCCTCTGCTTGAACAATAGTTTGTTCAGCTTCAACTTTTACTCTCGCTAAATCTTGTTCAGCTTTAAGTGCATTTTGTTGAGCCGTTTGCTTAGCTTCAATTGCAGCATTAAATTCTTCGGAAAATTCAAAAGAGATAATATTAAAAACTTCAATATTTAAGCCATAAGGACCAATTTTTTCCGCCAAAGCATCTTTCATCAAATCACTTACAGATTGACGGTTTGTGATTAATTCTTCCGCCGTAAATTGAGCAGTGATAGCCTTTACACTCTCTTGAATTGCTGGGTTTACGATTGTGTTTTGGAAGTTCATACCAACATTCTTGTACAAACTTGCAGAACTCATGTTGTCAACTCGATAGTTAAGTGCGATTACACTTGACACCGTTTGCAAGTCTTTTGAAGCACTTGAACTTGAAACTTCGGAAATAAGTACTCTGTTATCCACTTGAACAATTTCTTGTACAAAAGGAATTTTAAAGTGCAACCCTTCTGTTAAAACCTCGTCGCTAACTTTACCGAAAGTAGTCACTACCCCAGTATGTCCAGCTTGAACTGTTGCAAAAGAAGCAAGTCCTACAACTCCAAGAACAATGATTACAATAACAGCAATTACTATTCCTTTTGCCTTAGAATCTCCTTTTGGTTGCATATTAATTACATCTGCCATTTTTTATTATTCCTTTCAAAATACATTTTTAATTTATGATTAGCCATTTTAATGACATAATCTATTTTCCTTCAAGCGCCTTTAACGCCTTGATTTCTTCTTTATTAAGCTTAATTACAGCATCTTTAAGAATTTTCACTTCATCACGTTTACAAGTTGTAATAGTCGCATTGTCGCTCTCCATTTTAACTTTAAGTACACCAGTAAGCAAATTCACTTCGGTAACGTGACCTTTCCCCGCTGGAGTACTAATATAAGCCCCAACTTTTGGAGTAATTTTAAGCAAATCTTCATAAGCCTCTTGCTCATATTTTAAACAGCACATAAGCCTACCGCAAGCCCCGGAAATTTTCGTAGGATTAAGGGATAAACTTTGTTCTTTTGCCATTTTAATTGAAACTGGTTGAAATTCTCCGAGGAATTTTTTACAACAGTAAGTTCTTCCACAAATCCCAAGTCCGCCAAGCATTTTCGCCTCATCACGAACACCAATTTGTCGAAGTTCAATTCTAGTTCTAAACACAGCCGCTAAATCTTTTACAAGTTCACGGAAATCAACTCTATTTTCAGCAGTGAAGTAAAAAAGCAACTTATTATTATCAAAAGTACACTCAACTTCCACCAAATTCATATCCAGTTTATGTTTAGCGATTTTTTCATCACAAATTTTAAAGGCTTGTTCCTCTTTAAGTTTGTTAGCCTCCATAGTTTTCATATCATTTTTGGTCGCAACACGCATTACAGGCTTTAATGGAGCAATAATATCGTCATCTTTAACCATTTTGTTTTCAATGACAACTTCTCCACATTCCACACCACGAGCAGTTTCAACAATAACGTGCGAACCAGTTTGAATTTTCAGTTTTTCAGGAGAAAAATAATAAATTTTCCCACCCGTTTTAAACCTTACACCGATAATCTCGGTCATAATTTTAATCAGTCCTTCCTAAACTTTTCCATAATAAAAAATCCAACAATTATATATATTAATTTTCAATTATATCTTGAATTTCACTTGCCGTACAAGTTAGTGCAAGTGATAAATTTCCATTCCCTTCAATTTTTGAAAGGGAATTGGTTATAACCCTATAAATTTTATCTATTTTCCTCGCAGAAATCACTTTTGACAAAGCCTTTCCGCCCTCTTTATAACAACTTTTAAGAACTTCACTACCTGCCTTTGCAACCCGCGCATCTCTAAGCACAGTGAGCAAAAAAGCCAATGTGATTTTAGCGCTCTCTTTTTTTCTGTCAAGGCAAAAAAAACTCTGCAAAACTCCATACTCATTAGTACTTTTACAAGTCAAAGTTATGCTATCCACAATATTTTTACAAGCATTTACGCAAAACTCAAATTCCTCATTAGTCAAATATTCAACGCACATTCCAATATTTGCACCAAAAGCGTTCATTGCATCTAAAACTTTGCCCTCATCAGTAAATTCTTTTTGAAGCAAAGCATTTTTGCACTCCTCATAAGAAATTTCCCCCATTTTGAAGGAAACAACTCGAGAAATAATTGTTGGCAAAAAAGTTTCCTTTTCCTTTGCAGTAAAAATAAAAACGCAATGTTTTGGCGGTTCTTCTATTATTTTAAGCAGTGCATTTTGTGCTTGTTTTTGCATATTTTCACAATCTTGCAAAATATAAATTTTCTTTTCTCCATCATTTGGAAAAATATAGCTGTCCGCAACAATTTCACGCAAATTCCCTACAGAAAATCCTTTTTCCTCTGAATTATGAGAAACCGTTCTTACGTCAGGGTGAACTCCCGACAACATCATTCGACAAGATTTGCATTTTAAACAAGGTGACTTGCCCTTTTCCTCACACAAAATAAGTGCAGAAATATAAGTTGCCATAGTTTTTTTTCCAAGCCCTTTATCTCCAAAGAGGCAAAAAGCATGAGGAAATCTCTCCAACTTTTTCATATTTGAAAGAACAGATAAAACTTGTTCATTACCATAAATATTAAACATTATACTTTTTCAAATCTTTCGATATTAGTAACGAAAATAGTTGCACCACCAACAGAAACTTCAATAGGGAAAGATGTATAAGTTCCAATTCCATAAGAAGCTGTAGAAGGTACAAATTGTTTTCTTTTTTTACTTTGTTTACCTATAATTTCTATAATAGAATCAACTTTATCATCATCGGCACACATTAAAAAAGTAGTGTTCCCAGCTTGTAAAAAACCACCTGTAGAAGCAAGTTTAGTAGCTTGAAAACCCTCTTTAGTCAAAGCCCTCGCAACATTATTACTGTCATCATTATTAACAATCGCATAAACTAATTTCATAAAAATACCCGCCTTTCCACTATTATAATTAAGTACAAAAATTTGCCATTATATATTTTATAAAGTATCAATAAAAAACTATACACATTCATTTTACCACATTTACAGCAGAAATGCCATAGTTTTTTAAAATTTTTATTATTTTATTATTTATTATTTCCCCGGGGACAATTACAGGCACACCGGGTGGGCAAGTGAACTCAGATTTTGCAGAAATTCTTCCTTCAGCATTTTCAAGTGGAATAATTTCATTTTCCGATAAAGCAGCCTCACGAATACTCATTACACTTTTGCAACTTAACTGATAATCAATGTATAAATCATTGCTATTTTGCAAACGTATTTTAGGCTGTCTAATAGAAACTAAACTGTTTTTTAGCTTAATTAAATCATTTTCAGTTGTTTCACTTGAAAGAAGAAAAATTATAAAACTTTCGTCCGAATGCTCACATTCAATCTTTCCCCTTCTCAAAATATCTGCAACTTCATATCCATAAAGTCCCGAATTTAAAGTGTTAAGCACAATTCTAAGTGGGTCGCTGTGACACACTTCAAAATAATTTGACAACTCTTTTTTTATATCTTCAACCAAAGGAATTAACTTTGAAAGCTTGCCTTTTATTTCAGTAAAAAGATAATTATTGCACAAATCAAGGGAGGACATAATTAAGTAAGATGGACTTGTTGAACCAAAAACTGACATTGAACCTTTCACATTTTCTGCCCAAACTTCTGCAAATTTACTATCCTTTGAAATATGCAAATACCCACCGCCCGTTAAAACAGGCAGAGTTTTGTGAGCTGAATCGCAACAAATATCCGCTCCTAGTTGTATAGGGTGCAAACTTTTCTCCAAAAAGTGCAAATATCCACCGTGAGCATTGTCTACAATTAAAGGAAATCCTTTTTTATGACACAAGGCAGAAATTCCGCTTATATCGCGAATTTTCCCTAAATAATCTGGGGACGTTATGTACATTGCACAAGGTTTTTCCTCACAAGAAAAAATCGCTCTTTCTATATCTAAAGTTGTAATTTCTCCCGACATAATAGAATTTTCACTATAAGTTGGGAAAATCCATTTAACTTCAATATCCAGCAAAATACAAGCATTTATAAAAGCAGTATGAACATTTCGCACAGCAATAATAATAGGCCTTTCTCCACTTTTTCTTTTTGATACTAAATGAAGCATGGTTTGAATTGAAAGGGTAGAGCCTCCTGTAGAAAAAACTGTTTTTGCAGTGTCAAAGAGCTGTGTTGCATTATCTTCGCTCTCTTTAATAATTTCAGCGGGTGAAAATAAATTATCCGCACCACAAATCTCTGTCAAATCCAATTTTTCACAACCAAGTGTTCCTATTCCCTTATGCCCAGGCATATGCATTCTCAAAGGGCTTGAAATAGAATATTCTAACAAAAAATTATATATGGGAGTATTCAAAAAAGTCACCTCATTTCGCAAATTTCAAATATAAAAAATCAGTTTATTGTACCATATTTTAATATTTTTGTAAAGAAAAAAGAGTTGCGAAAGAACAAAATTGTCCTAAAGCAACTCTTGAGAATTTACATTTGCTGACTTTTCCCAATATTATCATCAACCCAAAGTAATATTTCATCAAAAATATCCTCTCGATTTATTTCGTTCAATATTTCATGACGTGCGTGAGGGAATATTTTTAAAGTAACATCAGAAACATCTTTTTTCTTTAGCTTCTTCTCAATACTTTTTACTGCAATACCATAATTTCCAACAGGGTCCCTATCCCCAGAAGCTATGAAAACAGGCAAATCTTTAGGGAATTTTTCATACCATTTATTTGAAGACACATATTTAAGCATTAAAAATAAATCTTTAAAACCACTAGCAGTAAAAACAAAGGTACACTTTTCATCTTGTGCATATTTCTCAACAATTTCTTGATCACGGGTAAGCCATTCAAAGCCAGTAGCAGCAGGTTTTATTTTCTTTAAATAATTTCCAAAAATTAAATTTCGTATAGTTTCACTACGATAACGAGTACCCTTTTTTGCAATAATATTATCAGTAAATTTTATACCAAAATCCATTGTGATAGGAGCTTCACTGCTGCCCGACAAAATCAATCCGTCAATGTAATCTCGATATTTCAAAACGTAAGCTCTAGCTATAAATGAACCCATACTATGCCCGAAAAGAAAATAGGGCAAATCACCATATTTTTTCTTCATTAAAATTGTTAGTTTATGAACATCTTTGCATAAGTATCCTAGACTGTTTTCTTCTGCGAAAAAGCCATAATCTTCGGGAGTTGAAACAGTTTCACCATGACCTAAATGGTCGTTTCCACAAAAAACAATTCCCTTTTCACATAAAAAATCTGCAAATTCTTCATACCTCTCCACATATTCAGTCATTCCGTGAGAAAGCTGAACAATAGCCCTTGGAGCGGTATTAGTTGGCTCATAAACATAGTATTGTACCGAATTTTTCTTATCACTGCTTTTGAATTTTCTAATAATTTTCTTATAATTTAACATAAAATTCCCCCACATAATAATACATTAAACAATTCTAAACTTAAAATAAAACTAAAAACCTTCTTTAGGAACTAATTCACTCTTTCTTTCCGTTGGAGGAATTTCCCCGCTGTGAACCTTATTTAATCGTGCATTTGCAATCTTTATCCCTTCGATAAAATCATCATAAGGTCGATTACAAACATCAACTAAACCTAAATTCAAATTCTCACCGTCAAATCGACCTAAAACAGGTTGATCGTTCCATTGGAAATAGTGTGCGCCAAGCATAAACGGTAAAGAAGCTGTCATTTCCATATATTTTTGATAGAAAACTCCACGCTCACTTTGCTTAGTCACTCCGTACATTCCGTTTGCCATATGTCCAACGTCTAGTGAACCAACTTGAAATTCGCCTATTAAAAGTGGCTTGTTTGTCATTTTGTGAATTTCAGTAAAATGGTCTTTGTCAGGCCATTCTTTATAACAATTTATTGAGAAAACGTCGCAATATTCACAGCCAATAACAAGGTTATCTGTAGACAACCAGCCCCACCTTAAACCTAAGTTCAAGTGATTTTTATCAACCATTTTATAGGCTTGTGCAGGCACACGAACATATTCTCTAATAATTCTTCTTGTAAAATCCCAAAGGTCATTTTCCGCAGTATTAGACACACCTTGTAGATTTTTAATTGGCTTCTTTAAATCTTCAATTTGAGAAAAATTTGTTCCCCAAGCTTGATTTAACTCTTTAACATTTTTATACTTTAAGTATAAATCTGCAACCAATACGCTTTTTGTAGCAAAATCTTCTTCTTTTTCAAGCATAATGGAAGCAATATTATACTCACCAAATGCCCAGTCAGGCTCATTTCGCATAAAATAACCAATCATATAAGGGTCATCTTTTCGTTCTTCCAAATAAGAAGCACATTTGTCAGCATTTTCTTTATACTCAGTAGAAAAAACGTCAGGCATTGAACGGAACAAAGTTTTCTTAGTCTTAGGAAAATCTCCTTGCATAACATAAGAAATTTTCGCATTTTTATTAAAATCGTTGTCAGCCCAGTTTGCAATTGTGTTAAAGCCCCAAGACTTAACACGGTTTTTTGAAATTTCCGCCCAATTTTTATACCAATTTTCCCCAAAAGCATGAATTAAATTTGAAGTTAAATGAGAAACACTATTATCTCTCTCCGTCCAAACAGCTTCAAAAACGCCATCTTTAGGAGGCAACTCTCCAAACAAACATTCCAAATCTTTTGTAGGGGAATATTCTTGTGGAACAATTAAATCCGCACCACTTGAAAACATCAAATATCCTTCAGGGTCACAGAACCAATAGGTATCATTTTCTTTGTGAATTCTAAAAAATCCTGTCCCTTCACGTTTTAGGGACAAATCTCCACCGAACTTACTTCTTTTTTCAGAAAATTCAGGAAATTCTTTTTTCACTTCATTATTTAAGTAAGCATTTAATTCTTCTCTAGACTTAGTTTTTCCAGCAAAATCTTTTCTCACCCATTGCCCGAATTCGTCTAATTGAGGTTCATCATCAAAGCTATCTTTTGGCATTTCATCTGTCAAATAAGGATAATCACAGTAAATTTCGCACTCATAAGATGACGGAGGAATAAATATTTCAAATGCAGTTACATCGCTTGCTTTCATAGGTGTTCCATGCATCATATTTTTAAGTCGACCTGGAGTTCTTGGCATAAAAACTGTTTCTAAATTTAAGCAAGTCAAAGGAAATGCAACCTTTACATCAACATAAGGCAAAGTGGAAAAATCCGCCCTCACAAACTCATTTTTTACATTATATAAATGATAACCGAAATAATATGAATGAATTGCATCATATTTTATTGGAATAACTAAAATTTTATCTTCCGACCAGTCAGCACCGCCTAATTTCCCTACTTCTCCGTCAAAACGAATACGTCCACCCTCTTTTCCAACCACAAGACGAAAGCCATTTTCTTTTTTCCAGAAAGTAATATCTCCAATTATGCTTGGAGAGCTTTTGAATTCGATAATTTCTTTCATAACAAACCTCTTTTACACTAATATAATAAGTAATAAAAACATTGACTCACTTTTTGTAACAAACATACTTTTGAAAATAATTATAATGCAAAAATATGGTATTGTCAACAATTTTTGTCTATTTTCAATATATTTATTGACAATATAGACAATCTACTATATAATTTAACATATAAAGTTAACAAATTAAATATAAAATCAAGTTTGATTTATAGTTTTTTATAGAAAGGAAAAGTAATTATAATGGAAGATAAAATATTATATCTTGAAAATATGGCAAAAGAAATAAGAAAAACTGCTCTTACAATGATTTATAACGCACAATCAGGACACCCAGGAGGGTCTTTTTCCTCTGCGGATATTATGAGCGTTTTGTATTTTCATTACCTAAATGTTGACCCGAAAAATCCTACTTGGGAGGACAGAGATAGGTTTGTACTTTCAAAAGGACACGTTTGCCCAGCACAATATTCAGCCCTTATTTTAAAAGGCTTTTTAGCTGAAAACGAAGTGCAAAACCTTAGAAAAGAAGGTTCAAAACTACAAGGTCACCCTGATATGAAACGTTGCCCAGGTATTGATATTTCAACCGGTTCCTTAGGGCAAGGTGTTTCCTGTGCAGTGGGAATGGCTATCGGTGGAAAAATGGACAAGAAAGATTACTTCACTTATGCAATTTTAGGTGACGGTGAGTGTAATGAAGGTCAAGTATGGGAAGCTGCACAAGCTGCTTGCAAGTTTAAACTTGACAACTTGATATTATTCGTTGACAACAACGGTTTACAAAATGACGGATTTACAGATGATATTATGCCAACTTGCGACCTTGCTGAAAAATTCACAGCTTTTGGCTTTGAAACAAAGAGAATAAACGGACATAGCGTAAAAGAAATTTTTGAAACAGTTGGCGAATTAAAAGCTAACAAAAATGGGAAACCAAAATGTATAGTTTGCAATACAGTTAAAGGTAAAGGCGTTTCCTTTATGGAAAATGTTGCAATTTGGCACGGAATTGCTCCAAACGACGAGGAATTTGCCATTGCAATGAAAGAAATTGAAGGAGGTTTATAATATGTCAGGAAAGCCAACTAGAGATGCCTTTGGTGAAAGCATTTTAGAAATAGGAAGAAAAAATAAAAATATAGTAGTTGTGGACTGTGACGTTTCAAAGTCGTGTAAAACTGTCCCTTTTTCACAAGAGTTGCCAAACCAACATATTAATGTAGGTATTCAAGAGCAAAACGCAGTAGGTGTTGCTGCTGGACTTGCAACTACTGGAAAAATCCCCTTTGTTGTGACTTATGCAGCATTTGGAAGTATGAGAGCAAGCGAACAAATTCGTCAAGAAGTTTGCTACACTAAATTAAATGTAAAAATAGCTTGTTCCCACGGAGGTTTAACACCAGCAAATGATGGAGCTTCCCACCAATGTATCGAAGATATGGGAATTTTGCGAACTATTCCAAATATGACAGTTGTAATGCCAGCGGACTATTATTCAACAAAAAAATTAGTAGCAGCGGCGGCAGATTACGACGGTGCAGTTTATTTACGTTTTACTCGTGATGCTATACCTTATGTTTATGATGAAAATGCTGAGTTTATAATTGGAAAAGCTAATAAATTAGCTCAAGGAACAGACATAACGATTATTGCAAATGGTGACACAGTTTGTATTGCTAAAGATGCAGTTGAAACCCTTTCAAAAGAAGGAATTTCGGCAACTTTGCTTGATATGCATACTATTAAACCTCTTGATAATAAAGCAGTTTTAGACGCAATTGAAAACACTAAGGCGATTATCACAGTGGAGGACCATAATATTATCAATGGTTTAGGCTCTGCTGTTGCTGAAATTATTGCAGAAAGTGGAAAAGGAATTCTTAAACGTATTGGAGTTCAAGATTGCTTTGGTGAATCAGCGCCTTATGAAAAGCTCCTTGCTAAAAATGGAATTACAGCTGAAAATATTGTAAAAGAAGCAAAAATATTAATTGATAAAAAGTAAAAGTATAAAATTAAAAAGGTATGAAGAAACTCTAATAATTGTTTCTTCATACCTTTTTTTTTTTTGCAACTTTTGCAACTATATTATCTTTTAATAACTTCCGCCACGAGATGACCTTGAACCACCTCTTGAACTAGTTGAACCGCCACCACCACTGCTGCTTTTCGCTCTAGCAGTTTTTGATGTAGTGGAATACAAATATCTGTCCGAACTACGAGAAAGGTTAAAACTACCTTTCTTAACATAATTTGCCGCCGCACGTTGTGCAACCGCAGTATTCATTTGTTTCTTTAACATCGCAACATAAATCGCTGCAACAATCAAACCAGCTATCAAGCCGACAACAATTCCACCCATGATTTTTGTAGAATAATCTATAGGCGTAGAAAAAGTTTCCCCAGCAAAATAAGTTTTTAGCACTTGTTCTGTAGCCTCAATATGCGCTACATAAGCCTCATAATATCTATCATCTCGCAGATAATATAATAATTCTTCTTCAATATAATCATGTGCAGAAGATGTAAATGCGTCAAATCTGTAATCCCCTCTTACCGAAGTGAAATACTCACGCATTTCTAAATTATTAGCAAGCACAAGTCCGTCAGCCTCAAGGTCGATGTTAACATAATTTTCAGCATAGTCACCTGCCATTTCAGCAGTAACTTCAGTATCATAATAAGCTATAATCGTTATATCAAAATTGTATGTATCTTTAATTTCCTTAATCATTGAGTTAAGTTCAGCTTCTTGGTTTTCATTTAAAATTTCAGCTAAATCAACAACAGTATCACTTTCTGTCGCTGCAAAAACAGGTAAGGAGAAAACAGATATTAATATACAACTTAAAATAACAGAAATTATTTTTTTAGCCATTTTAGTCATAATAAAACCATTCCTTTCAATAAAGTTTCAAATAAATTTTTAAAAGAAGAAAATCCCCGCAATAAGTCCTATAGGAACAGCTACCATAGCCATCGTTTTTAGGAAATATTTTGTAACTTTATTCTTATCAATTGGAAGTTTACCTGAAACTAAACCTGTTTGCCCATTGATTGCAAACTGATACATTTCGCCATTGTATTTTGTGTTAAGCATCCACACTGGGAACAATGCATAATTTATATCTTCACCATGCATATCGATTTGCGAGGAAGTTTTTGTTACAGAACTATATCCAGTAACAGTTTTCTTAAAATTATCTTCAACAGAATTCACAACACGAGTATTAACTCTAGCAGTAGACTCATCAACACTAACATCGTATTTATCCGCCAAATAACCAGCCATATACATTGACTTAAATTCCGCTAATTCGTCATAATTATAAGGTTCTATACCGTCCATATAATTATCGTCCATCTTTTTCGACGCATCAACTGGGATTTTATCAAAGCCAATTTCTCCAGCTCTTTCTACTGCATAATAACTCGTTTTTGTGTAGTTGTAGTTACTATCGCTCCAGCTCTTTGTTTTTGTGGCTCTAAACCTAATATCACCGCTACCTTTACAGCTAAATAGCCAGAAAGGAACGTATACTCCAGCAATTTTTTCAATTCTATTTGCATCTCTAAATGCATCAGGAAGCAGTTTTTTCCCTTTGTAAAAGTCTAGCAATTTTTCTTTAGCCTGATTTTTATCAATTTTAAACGGAATAACAAAGTCAGGAGTAGCAACACCAGTAACATTTTCAGTTAAAACAACTGGATTTCCACAATAAACACATTCAGTAGCAGCAGTAGTTCCATCGGAAATAACCTCCGCTCCACAAGAAGTACAAACTATAGCAGTTTGATTTTCCATAGCTGGTTTATTTGAAGCAACACTCTCAGTTCTCCAGTCGATTTTTTCGTGAGATTCCACAGCTTGATCCGCTGCGTCAGCTTCCTCTTTTGTCATTTCTTTTTCTTCTTCGGGTTCATCTTTTTTAAATAAATCCTTAGGAAAAGTGCTGTCACAAGAGTCACAAGCAAGCATTTGTTTTTCAGGACTAAAATGCAAAGGCGCACCACAGGCAGGACACTGATATTTTAACATTTCATCTACCATATACAAAATCATTCCTTTCATTTTATTTTAATGGAATATCAATTGGGCGACTAAAAATTAAGCCGCCCAATTTTTTTATAAATTAATTATTTTTTATCGCTATCATCAAAAATATCGCCACATTCAGGGCAGAATTTTGGTGGCTTAGTTGGGTCTTCAGGTTCCCAACCGCATTTATCACAAACATATAGCAATGCCGCAGCTGGTTTAGGTTTTCCGCATTGTGGGCAGAATTTACCTTTATTTACAGCGCTACATTCACAAGTCCAACCGCTGTCCTCAGCAGGTCTTGGAGAGCCACATTCATTACAGAATTTACCCGTATTTCCAGTATGCCCTTGTGGACAAGCCCAGCTACCAGCAGCCGGAGCTGCTTGTTGCACAGGAGCTTGTTGTGCTTGTTGTTGAGCCTGTTGCTGTTGTTGCATTTGCATTTGTTGCTGTTGTTGTTGCTGTTGCTGACCCATAGCAAATAGGTTTTGAGCATTCATTCCACCAGCACCTTGAGCCATGTTCATTCCCATAAAGCCCATCATAGCACCGCCAGCACCTTCGTTTGAAGCAGCAGCTTGCATAGCTTCAGCTTGTGCACCAACTAAGTGAGCAGCAGCCATAGTAGGGTCACGGAAAGCAGCATTACGTTGAAGCTCTTGAATCATCTTTTGGTCTTCTTCATTCAAGTTAGCAACGATACCCATTTCAACAATTTCAATACCACGACGTTTTTTCCATTTTTCAGAAAGTAGATTGTTTAAAATCGAAGTAAGCTCACTTGTATGAGCCATTAATTGGTAAGGTCTAATTCCAGTATCAGCGATTTGAGCAAATGCTGGTTGAAGTTCAGTCAAAAGTTCCATTTTAAGTTGAGAAGCAATTTCCTCACGTCTAAAATCACCAGTAACATTACCACAAACGTTAGTGTAAAAAAGTAAAGGATCGGTAATTTTGTAAGAATATTCACCGTGACATTTAACGCCAACTTCAATATCAAGTCCAACATTTTTATCCAAAATTCTAAAGCCTATTGGAGAAGGTGAACCATATTTATTTCCGTAAATTTCTTTTGTGTTAAAGAAGTAAACTCTTTGGTCTTTTCCAGGAGAACCGCCAAAAGTAAAACGAGCACCAATATTTTTGAAACTCTCAATAATGCTTGTTCCAAGGCTTCCACTAAAAATTGAAGGTTCAGTTGATGAATCATATGTAAATTGTCCCGGTTCAGCACAAAGTTCAACTACCTTACCATTATCAACGATAATCATACATTGACCTTCGTTTACAGCGATAGCTGAACCATTGGAGATAATATTTTCTTCTCCGCTAGTATTTGAACTACGTCCACTAATACGTTTTTGTCCTTTTGTGACTAAGACTTCTTCGTCCAAGGAGTCACAGTAGATAAACTCTTTCCACTGATCGGCAAGAACTCCGCCAGCAGCACCAGTAATAGCTTTAATTAATCCCATTTGTGTATCATTCCTTTCAGATTGAGAAAATTATATTTTATATTAGTTTAAAATATTAATCATATTATATCACAAAAACATTAACTTGTAAATGTGCCAAAACTCCCATTTAAATAAATTTCCTTAAAAATAATAAACAAAAACTTTCTATTTTTATTAGTAATTAAGAACAAAAATATTAATTTGTAAAAAAAGGTTGAAAAAAGTATAATTTCTTGTTAAAATAATGTTAAGTAAGAATTTTACTAAAAATGAAAGGACTGTAATCTAAAATGAATAAAGTTACAATTTTTGAACACCCACTTATTATCCATAAAATTTCGCTTATGCGTGATGTTAACACTGGAACAAAGGATTTTAGAACATTAACTGAGGAAGTTGCAATGTTAATGGGCTATGAAGCTATGAGAGATTTCCCACTTGAAGATGTTGAAATTGAAACGCCTATCCAAAAAGCGACATTACAACGAATTGAAGGTAAAAAAGTTGCAATTGTTCCTATTTTGCGTGCTGGACTTGGAATGGTAAACGGAATTTTAGACCTTGTTCCATCTGCAAAAATTGGACATATTGGACTTTACCGTGACCCTGTTACCCACGTTCCACACGAATATTATTGCAAATTACCTGAAAACCTTGACGAAAGAGCAGTAATTGTCCTCGACCCAATGCTTGCAACTGGTGGTTCTGCTGTGGACGCAATTAACTTAATCAAGGAAAAAGGCGGAAAGCAAATCAAATTTATGTGCATTATCGCCGCTCCTGAAGGGCTTGAAACTTTACAAAAAGCTCACCCTGACATTGAAATTTACATTGGACAACTTGATGAAAAATTAAATGACCATTGTTATATTGTTCCAGGACTTGGAGATGCTGGAGATAGAATTTTCGGAACAAAATAAAATATTGACTAAAAAAATAGTTCAAGCCTTTATAAATGGCTTGAACTATTTTTATTTATATTTGAAAAGTTGAGCATGGATGCAACGTCACGTTGCCCTCGCAGAAACAAAGTTATCTTCTTCGCTTTGTTCAGTGCGGGAATAACAGCGGGGTTACCCCGCAATTTCGTCGGCAAGCATTTCTAAAGCTTCCATGTTATCATCATTAACTGCTGACCTTACTGTAACTACTGTATCAAAGAATGTGGAATTCTTTACTCCTTCAAGAATTTCCCTAGCTTTTTTAGCCATTACAGGAGCCCAGCTTCCATTTTCAATAAACCCAAACTTTCTGTTTTCAAGATGATGAGCAGAAATTTCTTTCAACAAAAGTTCCATATATGGGAAAATTTCCATATTATAAGTCGGACAAGCAATTATTATTTTGTCATATTTAAAGCACTCGCTTAAGATATATGAAAAATGAGTGGAGGAAACATCAAAAAGTTTAATGTTTTTCACTCCTTTTTCGGAAAGCTTGCTAGCTAAAATTTCAGCAGCTTGTTCAGTGTTTCCATAAATCGAACCATAAGCAATTACAACACCATTTTCTTCTGGTGTATAACTTGCCCATTTTTGGTATTTTTCGATAATTTTACCAAAATCTTTTCTCCAAATTGGACCATGTAAAGGACAAATTCTTTCAATTTCAAGTGCTGAAGCTTTTTTTAATAAAGTTCCCACAGCAGGGCCAAATTTCCCTACAATATTAGTGTAGTATCTTCTTGCTTCACTAATAAAATCAACTTCAAAATCCATTTCATCAGCGTAAATCCCACCATCTAAAGCACCGAATGTGCCAAATGCGTCCGCTGAAAAAAGAGTTTTGTCTAAAGTATCATATGTGACCATTGCTTCTGGCCAGTGCACCATTGGCGCTAAAACAAAAGCAAGAGTTCTCTTTCCAATATTCAAAGTGTCGCCGTCTTTTACAATCACTTGCCTATCAGATAAATCTAAACCGAAAAACTGCTTAATCATGCCGAAAGTTTTCGTATTTCCTACTACAGTCACATCAGGATAAAGTCCAATTATTGTTGGAATCGTAGCACAGTGGTCAGGTTCCATATGATTTACAATTAAGTAATCAAGTTTTTTCCCAGCCAACGCACCTTTCAAATTTTCAACAAAATCTTTTTCCGCAGATTTGTCAACTGTGTCGAGTAAAACAGTCTTTTCATCTAATAATAAATATGAGTTAAAAGAACTACCCTTGTCAACAGGGTAAATATTCTCGAAGTTAAAAGCTTTTCGCTCATTCCCTCCGATGTAAATTAAGCTTTCAGTAATTTTTCTAAAATTTTGCATATAAAACACCTTTCCTCTCTCGATGTTTTGTGCGGCTTTTTTACCAATCTTTATAAAGTAAAAAAGTTTCGTTCTTAATGGACGAAAAGCACAATAACTCGTGTTTGAAATTTTATTTCAAACTAAACACCTTTCCTTTAATAATATATAGTAATTATTTTATTAATCACCAATCTATGCTCCTAATTCTACTACTTTAGTCCACATTCTTCCGTGACTATATCACAGAAAAATAAAATATTTTGGATATAATTAAAATATAATACATTTATTATAACACTATTAATGCAAAAAATAAATTATAAAGGAGTTAATATTTTATGAAATTTTTCGAATGTAAACATTGCCACAATTTTGTTGGCACAATTATTGATGCTGGAGTTCCAATGCACTGTTGCGGTGAAGTAATGGGTGAAGTTGTTCCAAACACTGTTGATGCAGCTAGCGAAAAACATCTTCCACTTATTAATGTGAAATGTAAGACTGTAACTGTCACTGTTGGAGAGGTTGCTCACCCAATGACTGAAGAACATTCAATTGAATGGGTATACCTTGAAACTACAAATGGCGGTCAACGTAAAAAAATCGCTCCAGGTAGCGAACCAGTAGCAGTTTTCAAACTTGACACAGAAAAAGCTGTAGCAGCATATTCTTACTGTAACCTTCACGGTTTATGGAAAACTGAAAAATAATAATTTATTATTTTTCACAAGATTATATTGTTTAAGGTGTCTATTTTACGATAGATGCCTTAAATTTTACTTTTTGTTTATATATATTTAACATTTATACAACTTTGTTTTATTAATTTTTATAATATTCCCCAATTGTAAAAAAAGTTTTAAAAAAGTATTGACTTTGTCCACTTATTGGTGTATAATTACTCTTGTCGCTAAACGATGTGGGAGCATAGCTCAGCTGGGAGAGCATCTGCCTTACAAGCAGAGGG
>CAYJLB010000040.1:16668-19313 GCA_964370845.1 uncultured Oscillospiraceae bacterium | reverse complement strand
TTTCTGGATGTTTTAATAGAACTAAAGTTCATATGTCTTTTTTCACCCAATTTTTCTAGTGAAAAAAATTTCGTTCTTAAGGGACGAAAAGCACAATAACTCCAAACGATTAAATTGTTTTTTGAAAAATTTATTTTCAAACTTATGACCTCCAAAATAATTTACACTTAATTTAATATTACTGGGTCCAAAACTCCAAATTTTCCCGTTAAGATAACTATAGCATAAAACTTTAGTGACATTCAATGACATTTGATAAATAATTAATTTTTGTTAATTTCTCACAATTATTTTCAACAAAATTGCCATAAAATAATTTTTATTACAAATTCATAAGATGTCATTGAATGTCACCAAACCTTTGTGATATATTGGGAGAGGGGGAAGGGGGCGAGGGTGGCTCCGGCGGTCCGAAGGAACCGAGAAACCGAATACCGAATACTAAATAACTAAATAACTAAATAACTAAATACTAAATTACAAGTTCTATAGTTTATCTTAGTTTCAAAGCTAAAGGCGGAGCGAGCGAAGCGAGTGAGCATATTTGCGAAGCAAAAGCAAAGCTAAAAAGCAAAGCTTTTCAAAAAAAAATTGAGCGAAGCGAAAAAAAGCGAAGCTTAAAAAAATCATAACAGAATTATTGTTAAATAGACATAAATTTGCAATAAAATATATAATAACAGAATAATCAAGGAGAGCAAGTCTCTCCCCTACAAAATTCGACCTCGTGGCGACAAATTTCCTTACTTATCAACGTAAAAACGCGGAAATAACAGCGGGGTTGCCCCGCCGGGTATGGGGCAAGCGTCACGCTTGTTAAAATGACATCTAGCTACCCAATTTACAAAATTCGACCTCGCAGAAACTTAATTTTAACTTTCACTCTGTTCAGTGCGGGCATGGGTCAAGCGTCACGCTTGTTAGTACGCTGCAAGTCTTGGAATGTCATTTCTGTCCGTTTCAACCAAATGACGAAGCAGTTTTTCCGTTAAATCTGCCTTAATTTCCTTATAATTTTCATCGAAAAACAAATTATTTTCCTCATATTTGTCATTTTCTAAGTCAAAAAGCAAACCATCTCCCGCAATAACATAATAAACCAGCTTGTATTGCCCCTGAACAATAGTTCTTGCCCTGTAAAAAGGTCCTTTGAACCAGTCCTCATCATACTCAACAAAAGCAGGTTTTTCCTCTAATTTTTCCCCGTCAGAAAGATATTTTTTCAAACTTCGTCCAGGTAAAGGAGTGGTGTCAGCCTTATGTAAAGTGCCTCTTGTCACAAAATCATCTTGAGAAATTTCAGCATAATCAAGAATTGTTGGAACTAAGTCCAATGCGGACACAACTTGGTCACAAACCCCGTTTTTACTGCCCTTTGGAACGTGCCAAATATAAGGCACTAAAGCCAATTCCTCATACGGCCAGTCCGCCTTTTGGATAAGCCCGTGAGAGCCCAAATATTCGCCGTGGTCAGCTATGAAAACGATAATTGTGTTGTCAGCAACGCCTTTTTCCTCCAAAGCTTTAACAAGTCGTCCGATGTTATCATCAACATGGGTAATCATTCCGTAAGTTTGTGCAGTTAGCTCTTTTAGCTCAATATCTGGCTTATCACCTAGCTTGAACCCGAAAGTTTCACGTCTTTCTGTTAAGTGCTCAAGGCTCTCATTTCTGTTGTTCCAAGTGGGATTAAGCTCCATTTCATCAGGGTTGTACATCTCGCTATAAGGCTTTGTTGCAACGTAAGGTCCGTGCGGGTCAGGGAAAGAACACCACGCAAAAAAGTTCTCATCATCACCTAATTTATTGATAAAATTTATAGTATTATCCGCAATCCAGTTGTTGTAATGTAGCTCAGGCGGAACGTCCATTCGCCAAGTTGAGTTCTTAAAATTATCATCGTGATAAGCATTTTCGCGTTGATATTTCTCCCAAACTCCAGGGTGATTTTCCAAAAGCCAGTTTTTATATTCACCATAACAGCCACAACCGTGACCGCCGACGTGGTGAGTTTCCTCAAATCCATAGAACATTGGAGGCAATTTTTTGTACGTTCAGTTAGCCCAAAAATGTTTATTCTCGTAAGAGTGAATCGTTTCGTCATCGTGAGTTTGTTGAACATGGAATTTCCCAGCGCCATAAGTTTTATAACCATTTTTATGTAAAACTCCAGCAATTGTAGGGATTTCTTCGGGGAGTTTCATTCCGTTTGTGGTAAGCCCATGCTGTTTAGGAGTAAGTCCAGTAAACATGCTTGCACGAGAAGGCATACAAACTGTGTTTGCACAATAAGCACGTCTAAAAGAAGTTCCCTCAAGCCCTAATTTATCAAGGTTAGGCGTTTTCACTTGCTTGTTCCCGTTACAGCCTAGAGAAAAGGTTTGCATTTGGTCAACACAGATTACTAAAAAGTTATATTTCATAGTTAAAATATCCTTTCAAAAAGCAAATTAGTAAATGATAACTAATAATTTTATGTCAATTACTAGATAATTATAGCATAGTGACTAAAAAAAGCAATACCCTTTTCGGCTAATAAAAGCACCTCAATCGGCTAGCGGGCAACGTGACGTTGCATCCTTGCCCGCGTTTTTATGTCGCGAAATAGGATAATATCTGCCCGCGAGGTCGGATTTTGTAGGGGA
>CAYJLB010000040.1:12849-16568 GCA_964370845.1 uncultured Oscillospiraceae bacterium | reverse complement strand
TTGTAGGGGAAAATTTCCACTCTCTCCCGTTATATTTTGTTTTCTGTGGTCGTCCGTTTTTTACAATCATAGGTCAAATCTACTATTCCATTATAGCTTTTTGTTGAAAGCAAAGCCAATTTTTCTTCCTTTTCCAACTGGCTAAATAGCGAAACTCCTCCACCTAAGATTGTTGGAATAATGCTTAGGGTAACCTCATCAACCAACCCTTTTTCAAGGCATTGTTGTGCAATATTTGCCCCTCCGCAAATCCAAATATCCTTGCCATCTTGTTCTTTTAACTGAGAAATTAAGGTTGAAACTTCCCCATTTATAAATGTTATTTCTTCAGTATTTTCGCAATTTCTGCTTGTTAAAACATAAGATTTTTTTCCTGCATAAGCCCAAACATCGGGAGAAAGTTCACTCACTATCTGGTGATAAGTCTTGTACCCAAGGATAACAGTGTCAATTGTTTCAATAAATTCGGGATAACTCCCCATATTTGTCGGGTCACTATTATCCCCAGAAAGCCAAGAAACTCCGCCATTTTTGTCCGCAACATACCCGTCCAAACTCATTGCAATGTACAATTTTACTTTTCTCATAATAATAATTCCTTTCAAATTTTAAAAAAGTAGACTACAGCATCGCCATAATCTACTTTTAATGTTTTAATAATTTTTAACCAATCCTAGTGTTATCAGATATATTCGCATTAGAGAAAATTGTATAAGTATTTTTCCCTCTATGTTTAGAACTATACATAGCCATATCCGCAGATTGATATATTTCCTCAAAAGTTTTTCCATGAATAGGAACAATCGCAATACCAATACTAGCCGACACTCCAAGATTTTCACCCTTTTCATCAGCAAAACTACTAATCAAAGAACATAGGGTTTTCGCTTTAGAAGAAACCAACCTCTTATCAACTGAATTAATGACAAAAACCATAAATTCATCACCGCCAATTCGTCCGATGATATCATCACTTCTAAAGGTTTTGTGCATAGCATCATAAGTGCGTTTTAACACCTCGTCACCGTACAGATGCCCGCGAGTGTCATTGACATTTTTGAAATTATCAAGGTCAATAAGCAACAAAGTACCCACTTCATGACTCTCAATATGCATCGAAATTAAATCTTCAGTAGTCTTTTTATTATAAGCTCCAACAAGAGAATCACGTTGAGAATTATACTTAAGAATTTCTTCTTTAACCTTTAATTCGTTAATATTTATAGTTGAAAAAACTGCCATAATATCAAAAGTTGCTTCATCACGATAAATATTAACAGTAGTTTTATGCCAATGCAATTCACCAGTGTCAATCTTCGCTAAATGTTCAAAAACAAAGTCACTTTGTCCATTTTCATAAGCAAAAATTAATTTTTCTGTTGTAATTAAATCCGCTGCATTATTAGCATCTTCATCTTGCAACTTTTGGTCAGCAAACTGACTAAAGTAACTATCAAATGATAAATCTTCAGGAATATTAATCTCCTCACCCTGAGAAATTACAGAAACCACATTACCCTTTGTACAATTCACTTGACATACAGCAGTGCTAGAGTTTACAACTGCATTACGGAAAGCTAAATTAGAACTAATTTCCTTTTCAAGCTCCTCATTTTTAACCTTATAACCCACAACTTTGTCAAAACGAATTAGCATAAACACGCCTAAATATAAAGCCACAAGGAAAACAACTGGAAGTATAATTTGACTAATCTTACTTTCTAAATTATCAGCGCTAATTCCCGTCTCAAAGACTTTCCCATTAAATATCATATAAATATTAAAAACCCCAGCTAATCCCACTAAAAATAAATTTTGGTCATTATGCTGATTAATAATTTTTAAAAATTTTTCCGGAATAAACCGTAAAGTCAATAGAACAGAAATAAAAGAAGCAAATATCATGACGATTAAAGTCCACCAATAAAGTTCTTTGTCCAATAACACTTCAGACATTGGCATATCAAATATCAAGGAAGCAGCAGATACAACGATTGACCGCATACACATAATGTGCAGCATAATTGATAAAACACATGTAAGAATTCCAATAATATTATTTTTAAAATAAATCATTGTTAAAAGTACTAGTGCGGCAAGAGTCATAAAATAACTTAATCCAACATTACCGTTGGCAGGATAAGTCAAAAAAATAACCGATGTACCATTAATTATACCAGGAATTATAAAAGTCCATTTAGGAAAACGACACTTATCAAGCATTCTATCTATTAATAGCATAAAGCTAAAAATATAACACATTGTGACAGCGGCATAGATTATCATAGGGAGACTAAGCACTAAATCCAAGCAATCCACCACCTTTAAAAATTTGTTAACAAATAACTATACAATTATATCATATAACAATAGATTTTTCAAGATGTTTTTCAAAAAAAAAAATCAAATGATTAAACGATAAAATTATATATAAAATAATGCTTCAAAAACACTTGAAAAATGTAAAATTTTGTATTATAATAGAAAAGTTAATTTAAATTATCAGATATGATAAAAAAAAGGAAAAGGAATGATATTTTTATGTCAAATTCATTAGGAAACAAAAGTGTAACAATTATTCAACCTAACCTTGCAAACCCTTCAGCTATCGGGCTTTTCGGACTTGCAATGGTAACCTTAGTAGCTTCTTCGCAAAAACTTGGTTTAACAGAAGGCACGTCCTTAGTTATTCCGTGGGCAATATTCTTGGGTGCAATCGCACAGCTTTACGCATCAATCGTTGACCTTAAAGTGAACAATACTTTTGGAGCAACTGCTTTTGGTGGATACGGATTATTTTGGCTTGGCGTAGGCACAACTTGGTTAATTCAAAACGGTGTTTTTGGAGAAACTATGCAAGCAAACGCTGACGTTAAACAGCTTGGAGTTGCGTTCATCGGCTACTTAATTTTCACATTATTTATGACAATTGGCGCAATGGGAACAAACAAAGTTTTGTTCATTATTTTCGTTTTAATTGACTTTTTGTTTATAGGAT
This sequence comes from uncultured Oscillospiraceae bacterium, assembly GCA_964370845.1. GTDB lineage: Bacteria > Bacillota > Clostridia > Oscillospirales > Ruminococcaceae > CAYJLB01. Next base: position 13,570 of record CAYJLB010000040.1, on the reverse strand, counting down.
TGTCCTTTAGCACCCTTGGAATTTTAGAGCACGAAATGCATATGCTTGCAGCTGTGGCTGAGTTATTGATTGCATTAGTTTCATTCTACGGAAGTGCAGCGAACCTACTTAACAATCATTATAAAAAGACAATTTTACCACTAGGAAAACCATTGTGGTCACCGAAAACAAACGGTTAAAATCAACAAACTAAAGGTTTTACTCAATTTTTTCCTCAAAAAAATTGCGGGGTGGAGAGGCAGAGCCATTCCTCGCTTTCCGCAGATAGCGAAACACTCAAAGTAAAAAACCAGCAGCCAAAAATAGCAAGCGAAACAAAAGGCTAAACCCAGCAGAAAACCACAAAAGAATGTAAAAAAATAAAATGAAAAATCCAGCAGAACGAATTAGTAAACATAGTTTTCTGCTGGATTTGTAGTAACATTACGAGAAATTGTATAATTTTGAGAAATGCGGGCAACTTGAAGGCGGGGCGTCCCCGCTGACATACCCGCGTTATTACGTTGTAAAATGTGATAATTTATGCCCACGAGGTCGGATTCTGTATGTACCCTAAAATTACAATATACGGACGACCACAGGTCGCCCCTACGGCATATTCTTGAACAATTTCGTGGTTTTCGGGAGGGCATGGAAACCCTCCCCTACAAGAAAATCCGACCTCGCGGACAGTCCGTTTCCTATTTCACCAACGTAATAACGCGGGTTGTCAGCGGGGACA
>CAYJLB010000040.1:0-12749 GCA_964370845.1 uncultured Oscillospiraceae bacterium | reverse complement strand
GGACAGTCCGTTTCCTATTTCACCAACGTAATAACGCGGGTTGTCAGCGGGGACATACCCGCGTTATTACGTTGTAAAATGTGATAATTTATGCCCACGAGGTCGGATTCTGTATGTACCCTAAAATTACAATATACGGACGACCACAGGTCGCCCCTACGGCATATTCTTGAACAATTTCGTGGTTTTCGGGAGGGCATGGAAACCCTCCCCTACAAGAAAATCCGACCTCGCGGACAGTCCGTTTCCTATTTCACCAACGTAATAACGCGGGTTGTCAGCGGGGACACCCCGCCAACGTCACGTTGCCAAAAAAATTTTAGAAATTACTTGCTAAAATTGCTTATTAATAGTATAATAGTATAAGCATAGATTTTGCTAAAAATGAGAAAGTTTGAAAGGAAAGGTAAAAAAATGGAATTTAAAGTTACTAAAGACACAATAATTGGTGATGTTTTGGAATATAATATGGACGTTGCGCCTATTTTCCTTGAAATGGGAATGCATTGCCTTGGTTGCCCAGCTTCAAGAGGGGAAACTATCGGTCAAGCTTGTGACGTACACGGCGAAGATGCTGATGTTTTAGTTGAAAAACTTAACAATTTCTTAGCGGGTAAATAATCCCTAGAAAATAGCATATTTTATAACGAAAATGCTACCAATCAAATGAATTATTTTCACTTGGTTGGTAGCTGTTTTTCAAAAACGACTTAAATCGTTAGGAAACATCAAGAAAGAAAGGAGAATTTTTATGCAGTTAGACAATAGATTAGAGGCTTGTGCAAACTTAGTTTCGGGGAGAGGAATTGCCGTTGACGTGGGAACTGACCACGGATATTTGGCTTGTTACCTTGTTTTAGAAGGAATTTCTCACAAAAGTTATGCCTGCGACGTGAATGAGCTTCCTTTGAAAAGCGCTTTAGCCACTGTGGAAAAATTTTCCCTTGAAAAAAAAGTGGAAGTTATCCTTTCAAACGGGCTTGAAAAAGTCGAAAAAGAGGGAGTTTCTGACCTTATTATCGCTGGAATGGGTGGCGAATTAATAGCCGAAATTTTAGGGGCAGTTGACTGGGATTTTTCCGATGTAAATTTAATTTTACAGCCAATGACGAAAATTCCAAACCTTAGAAAATGGCTTTATTCCAAGGGTTTTGAGATAATTTGTGAAACTATAGTAAAGGACAATTTTTTGTACACCGTAATCAATGCGAAGTATTGCGGAGTGCGAGTTGAAATAGATGAAAACACTAGCTTTTTGGGGGAAATTCACCCTACTACTCCCCTTGCAACGGAGTATTTGGAACTTTTGCACAAAAGGCAAAAACGTGTTTTAGAGGGAATGATTGAGGGGAAAAAACCTCAATTTGAAATTGATAAAATTAGTGAATTATTGGCAAAAATAGAAGAAAGAATTAATGGAAAGGACTAGCTTTATGACAGTTTATGATATATACAAAAAATTTGATGAAATTGCACCATTTTCTTTGGCTGAAAGCTGGGATAATTGTGGACTTTTAACAGGAAATTTTAACAATAAGGTAGAAAAAATCTTGATTTGTTTGGATATTACAAAAAGAGTTGCACTTGAGGCGATTGAGGGAAAATATGACCTTGTTATCGCTCATCACCCAGTGATTTTTGCTAAATTATCTCGCCTTGACGACGAAAATGTGGCGGTTTTGCTATGTAAAAATGGAATTTCTGCAATTTGCGCACATACAAATTTGGACATTGTAAAGGGCGGAATTAACGACATTATGGTGGACTTAATTGGCGAGGATTTGACCTTTGAAATATCTTCCGAACCTTTGGAATTTACACAGGTTGTGGACGGTGTAAGAATGGGAATAGGAAAGGTTTTGACCCTTGAAAATGAGATTTCTACAACTGATTTTGCACAACTTTTGAAAGAGAAGTTCGGGTGCAAAATCGTAAGGTTTAATGACACTAAAAAAATGCTGAAAAAAATCGGAATTAGCTGTGGTTACGGCGGTGACAGAATTTACCGTGCAATTGGAAAAAACTGCGATGCAATGGTGTGCGGCGACGTTAAGCATGAGCAATTTATTGACGCTGACAACGCGAATGTTGCAGTTTTTGACGCTGGACATTATTACACTGAAAACATCGTTGTAAGCCGATTAAAAGCTGAGTTCCAAAAGGCTTTTCCTGAAGTAAAAATTGATATTGCAAAGGAAAATGCGGACTTGGTTTCAGTATTGTAAAATTTGAAAATAAATTTAGTTTGGAGAAAATAAATGGCTTTAGACGGAGTATTTTTACGACTTGTTAAAGAGGAATTAGAGGAAAAATTAATCGGCGGACGTGTAGACAAAATCCACCAACCCTCAAGAGAAGAAGTTGTAATTTCTATACGAAATAACGGAAAAATGCACAAACTCCTCATTTGTACAGGAGCAGGAAGTGCGAGAATTCACATTACAAACAGCGAAATTGAGAACCCTAAAACGCCCCCCATGTTTTGTATGCTTTTGCGAAAATATCTGACTTCTGGGAAGCTTTTGTCCATTAGACAGGACGGTTTGGAGAGGATTTTGTACCTTGATTTTGTCGCTTCAAACGAAATGGGCGATATGATAAAAATTTGTGTGGCTTGCGAGATTATGGGGCGACGCTCTAACCTTATTTTGATTAACGAGGACGGGAAAATTATTGACAGCATAAAGCGTGTTGCTGAGGACGTTTCAAGCGTTCGTCAAGTCCTCCCTGGCATGAGTTACACCCTCCCCCCTCGTGAGGAAAAAATCAGTCTTTTTGACTTTAATGAGGACGAATTTTATGAGAAAATTAGTGCTTTTCCAAGCTTTGAATTGTCAAAAGGGATAATGAAAACTTTAGAGGGAATTTCCCCAGTTTTTGCCCGTGAAATCGCCTTTTTTGTGACAAGAGGTGACGATTTAAACGTTGAGGAAATTTTGTCAACGGATAAAAAAGATAGGCTTACTTTTTACTTAAAAGAAGTGCATAATTCTTTAGTTAACAAAACTAACAAGTTCATAATTTTGAAAGATAAGCACGGGATTTACAAAGATTTTTGCTTTACAAATATAAATCAATACAAGGCTTTGTACTTTACAAGCGAGGTAGAAAACGGTTGTACGCTTTTAGATAAATATTTCTCAGAGCGAGATTTAAAGGCGAGAATGAAGCAAAAAGCCAGCGATTTGTTCAAGTTTTTAGTGAACACTTCGGACAGAATTACAAGGCGAATTGCAATACAAAAAAGCGAGCTTAATGACTGTAAAGAGCGTGATTTTCTGCGGACTTGTGGGGAGTTAATCTCGGCTAACATTTATCGAATAAACAAGGGCGATGAAAAGGTTTCCCTTGAGAATTTTTACGATGAAAAATGCCCTATGGTGACAATTGAGCTTGACAAAAAATTAACACCTTCACAAAATGCTCAAAAATATTTTACCGAGTACAAAAAACTTGACGTTGCTGAGAAAAAACTTACTACTTTGATAAAAAGCGGTGAGGAAGAATTGGTCTATATCGACAGCGTTTTTGACGTTTTAACAAGGGCAACTACCGAAATTGAAATTGCTGAATTGCGGATAGAATTGGCGGAACAAGGCTACTTGAAAGCAGGCAGATTTAAAGGGAAATTGCCAAAATCACTGCCACCGAAAAAGTTCACTTCTGCCGACGGATTTACCATTTTGGTGGGAAGAAATAACAAACAAAATGATAAATTAACCTTAAAAGATGCGGCGAAAACTGACATTTGGCTGCATACACATAACATTCCTGGCTCTCACGTTATAATTTTGGCTGAGGGGCAAGAAGTTCCTGATAGTACGATTGAGGAAGCTTGCAAATTGGCAGTTTTGCATAGTAAAGCAAAGAACTCTGCACAAGTTCCTGTTGACTATACACAAGTTAGGTATGTAAAGAAACCAAGCGGAGCAAAGCCTGGAATGGTAATTTTCACCAATAACAAAACAGCCTATATAAGCGGGCAACTTGAAGTTGCTTCTATGCCCGCACCAGACAAAGTATAAGAGTATAATTTTGTTTCTGCGAGGCTATAGATTGATATGACAAATAAAACCAAACAAAAGTATAAATTACACAAGCTAAAAGTTTAGGTCAAGCCTTTTTAAAGGCTTGCGGGGGTCAAGGGGGCAGAGCCCTTTGGCGGTGGTCGCAACCACCGAAATACTCGAAGTAGTAAAAATCTGTCAAAAACAGCAAATGACAAAAGAAATAAATACAACTTCCGCAAAATTTATAAAATGTTGCAAAGAGAAACTAAAGAAAAATAATAACAAAATAAAAATAGAGATAAATTTTGCGGAAGAAAAAAGTAGTATTTGAGAAATTGTAAATTTCGATAAATACGGGCAGTTTGATGTTATAAATAGTTACCAAACGAAAAATGAATAAATGTAGGGACAAGGCTTGCCTTGTCCGATGAAACAGCAAAGGAACAAAAGAAATAAATACAACAAATTAATTGCAAATACTGACAAAAAAGGGAGGAGCAGATCCCCTCCCCTACAAAAAATTACTATACAAAAACCAAATTTCCAAAGAAAAGGACGGCTAAATATGAAAAAATGGGCATTGAGAAAAAAGAATGAGGAGTTTTTGAAAGAACTGCTGACGAAAACGGATATAACTCCCCTTGCAGCGCACATTTTATCCTGTCGTGGGTTTGACAATCTTGAAAGTGTTCAGGATTTTCTCTCCGATGGGGAGCTTTCTGACCCATTTTTGCTCGCCGATATGGAAATTGCCACAAACCACATAAACGATGCCATTGAACAGGACGAATTTATCTGCATTTATGGGGACTATGACTGCGACGGAGTGACCTCTACTGCGGTTTTGTACAAGTATTTGCAATGCTTAGGTGCAAATGTTACCTACTATATCCCCGAACGTGACGAGGGTTATGGCCTTAACAAAAAAGCTGTGGAAAAATTAGCTGAAATGGGTGTAAATCTCATTATTACTGTTGATAACGGGATTTCTGCAATAGAAGAAGCTCAGTTAATCCAGCAACTTGGAATGAAACTAATTATCACCGACCACCACCAACCACCTGAGGAATTGCCAACAGCCTTAGCTATCGTAAACCCGCATAGAAAGGACGATTATTCCCCTTTCAAGCACCTTGCTGGAGTGGGAGTTGCTATGAAATTGCTGGCTGCTTTAGAGGGCGGAAATTACGAAGCTATTCTGGAGCAATTCGCTGATATTGTGGCAATCGGAACAATTGCGGATGTTGTGCCTTTAGTTGGCGAAAACAGGATAATTCTCCGCCACGGCTTACGTTTGCTACATAACACTGAAAACGTGGGACTTTCCCACCTAATTGAAAGCGTGAATGGGGACAAACCTATCGATTCTACCACTGTTGCATTTTTTATTTCACCGAAAATCAATGCTGCTGGGCGATTTGGCTCACCCTCCACTGCTGTAGAACTTTTTGTAACCGAGGACGACCCTAGGGAAATCGTCACCGAGCTTAACCAACTTAACACCTTACGAAAAGAAACTGAAAATGAAATTATCCTTGAAATAGAGGACTATATATTAAAAAATCCTGCTGTTTTAGATGAGCGAGTGCTCTTTTTTGCAGGGAAAAACTGGCACCATGGTGTCATTGGAATTGTGGCTTCAAGAATGGTTGAACGCTACGGAAAACCCGTTTTCATCAGCACAATTGAGGAAGATTTTGCCCGCGGTTCAGCTCGAAGTGTGAAAGGTTTTAGTATCCACAAAGCCTTGACAAATTGCAAAGATTTGCTAACAAAATTTGGCGGACACGAGCTTGCAGGCGGTTATTCATTAGAAATTTCTAACATAGAAAACTTTAAATTGGCACTTTTTGAATATGCAAAAACTGAAAATGAAGATATGCCAATTTTTACTATAAATGCGGATAAAGTCTTGGAAGCTTCCGACTTTTCCACCGAAAAAATTGAAGGATTATCTTTGCTTGAACCCTTTGGTGAGGGGAATTTAAGCCCTGTTTTCCTTATTTTAAATGCAAGAATTAACAAAGTTATCCCCCTTGCAAACGGGAAACATATTAAGCTTGAATATAGCTCAAATGGCTTTAGCGGTGAGGCTTTAATGTTTGGAACTTCCCCCGAAAACTTCCCATTTAAGGCGGGCGAAGTGATGGATATGATTGGTTCACCAAAAATAAATGAATACGGCGGAAGAAAGTCCATTTCCTTTATTGTGAAAGACTACAAAAAAAGCGGAATTTCACAAAATAAATACTTCGCTGCAAAAGAATATTACCACAAATTTAAGCGAAAAGAAAAAATCGAAAGCAATATTTTGGCAAGAATGGAGCCAGAACGTCAAGAGTTAATCGACCTTTACAACCTTGTAAAAGTGAGCAAAAAGGACTGTTTTATTGACAATCTTTACGCAAGTGTAAGCTCGGAAAAACTAAATTATTGCAAATTCCGATTGATGATAGATATTTTTGAGGAGAGTGGTTTTTTAAAGGTAAATCCTGTGAACAACAGCTTTACTTTTACACAGCCAAAGGAAAAGGCAAACCTTGAATCTTCACAAACTTTGATTAGAATAAAAAATAAAACTTGATTTATAGATTTTTACGTAAAATTTTTGGGGAATTTTTGAAAGGAATGTGGTTATGAGCAATCAAAATGTTACAATTGATAAATTGGTAAAAGATATTGTTGAGGGCGATAAACAGTATGATTTAAGCAAAATTTTAACCGCTTATAAAGTCGCTGAACAATGTCATAAGGGGCAAAAAAGGGCTTCGGGTGAGGAATATATCGTTCACCCTGTTTCCGTTGCGTATATTTTGTTTGAACTTGGAATGGACACCGATACTATCTGTGCGGCGCTACTTCACGACGTTGTGGAAGACACTGATATGACAGCGGAAATGATTAGGCGACAATTTGGTGCTGATGTAGAAATGCTTGTGGAGGGCGTTACAAAGCTGGAAAAATTGCCTTTGTACACAAAGGAAGAACAACAGGCGGAAAATGTCCGCAAAATCCTCCTTGCAATGTCACAGGATATAAGGGTTATCATTATAAAACTTTGCGACAGGGTGCATAATATGCGAACTTTGGAGTTTAAAACTGCTCCAAAACAGCGAATTACTGCCCTTGAAACAATGAATATTTATGCTCCAATCGCTCATAGATTGGGAATTTCTGCAATAAAAGAAGAACTTGAGGACATATCTTTCAAGTATTTAGACCCCTTCGCTTGCACGGAAATTGAACAGTTGCTTGCAAAAAATAAAGATGAGCGAGAAGCTTTTATTGAGTCAATTAAAAAGCGAATTGCAACAAGATTAGAGCCTGAATTTGAGCAAATCCCCGAAATTTCAGGGCGAGTGAAAAGCATTTACGGAATTTACAAAAAAACCTACACAGGCGGACGTGATTTCGACGAAATTTATGACAAATATGCAGTGCGAATTATCGTGAACACAATGGCTGAATGTTACAACGTTTTAGGTGTAATTCACGATATGTTTAAGCCAATTCCAAACAGGTTTAAAGATTATATTTCAACGCCAAAACCTAATGGTTATCAGTCTTTGCACACAACAGTAGTAGGGCGAGAAGCTATCCCTTTTGAGGTGCAAATTAGGACAAAAGATATGCATAACACCGCCGAACTTGGGATTGCTGCCCACTGGAAATACAAAGAGGGTGTAAAGGGTAAAGACAAGTTTGAGAGCCGACTTGCGTGGATAAGACAAATCATTGAAGCCCAACAAGAATCGGAAGATGTGGAGGAAATTGTAAGGGCGATAAAGAGCGACATTGCCCCCGAAGAAGTGTTCGCATTTACTCCAAAAGGGGATATGATTTCCTTACCGAATGGGGCGACAGTAATCGATTTTGCTTACTTAATCCACACCCAAGTTGGGCATAAAATGACGGGTGCAAAAGTTGACAAAAAAATGGTTCCTCTTGATTACAAGCTTTCAACAGGTGAAATTGTAGAAATTATCACTGCATCTGGCCACACTCCAAACCGAAACTGGCTAAATATTTGTGCGACTAATGAAGCAAGGTCGAAAATTAGGACTTGGTTCAAAAAGGAACGCCGTGAGGAGAATATTGGTGAGGGAAAAATTGCCCTTGACAAAGAATTTAAGCGGAATATGATACGAATTCCTGAAGAAGATTTAGAGGAATTTTTAGGCGATGACCTTAAAAAGCATAACTGCAATAATATGGACGATTTTTATGCAGCAATCGGCTATGGCGGAGTAATTTTGTCAAAGATTATGCAAAGGTTAAAAGACCGTTATATCAAGAAATATCAAGCGACAAATGAGAATACAACAAACATTACACAGCATATTGAGGAGATAAACAAAAAAGCTAGAAGTGGCATTGTCATTGACGAAATCGACAATATTTTGGTTAAATTTTCAAAGTGTTGTTCCCCACTTCCTGGTGACGATATTGTAGGATTTATCACTCGTGGGCATGGTGTTTCTATCCATAAAAAGGACTGTGTGAACTACATTTCTCAAATGGCAATTCCTGAGTCGAGGGATAGGTGGATACCTGTTTCATGGTCAAATAGTGACAGCGATAATTACAAGGCTACTTTGGACATAGTTTCTGACGACAGAAATGGTTTAATTGCAGATATTACAACTACACTTGCTGGAATGAGGATACCAATTCACGAAATCACAGCGAGGGAGCTGAAAAATGGTAATGCGAATATGATAATTACCATTGGAATAGCTGGTGTTGACCAGTTGAACAATGTAATAACAAAGCTTAAAAAGATAAAAGACGTAATCTCAGTAGACCGTTTCACCAAATAGCGGGGAAGCCCCCGCGGGCAGACACGCTAAGGTTTGATGAGTGAGCAAGATGGTCGCACGCGATTTTTCAAGAGTAAATAAATGTAGAGAATGCATTATATGCATTCCGAAAAATTAACAAAAGCAGAAATCACACAAGCTAAAGGTTTTGATTAAACTTTTCCTCAAAAAGTTTACGGGTTCTTAGGGCAGAGCCCTAAGTCGCTTGTCGCAACAAGCGAAACACTCGAAGTGTTGTAGGGACAAGGCTTGCCCTTGTCCGATAAAAAAGCAAACAAAAATAAAGGTTAAAACGTCGCAAAAATCAAACAAAAAATTAGTAGAAAAACTAAAGTAAAAATCAATAGCAAAATACAAGTAGAGATAATTTTTTGCGACAGGAAATTAGCGGGCGGTTTCATCAACTAAAAATCAACGAATGAACCAAAAAATAACAACTTTTCGTAGGGCAAAGGCTCTGCTCTTGCCGAGAAAAAATAAGAAAGGTACACATAAAAATGAAAATATATAAATTTGAATTTGACTATCCAGCAAGCTGTTATGTGGTGGCAAGTGAGGAGAAAAATGCCTTTGTTGTTGACCCAAGCGATGCTGCAAAAGAGGTAATTTCCCTTGCAAAAGAAGAAAATCTTAACATAAAATATATCCTATTAACCCACGGGCATTTCGACCATATAATGACACTTTGCGAGCTTCAAAAAGCCACTGGAGCACAAATTTTAATCCATAAAGATGACGGAATAATGATTGAAAGTGTGGAAGAAAGCCTTGCAGTTTACACAGGAAAAACCCACGAAACTACAAAGGATTACACACCTTTAAATGGTGGCGAAATCTTGAAAATTGACGAGCTTGAGGTGGAAGTTTTTGCAACTCCAGGGCATACTCCTGGGTCAGTTTGCTACATCTGCCAAAATGCAATTTTCGCTGGGGACACCCTTTTTAAAGGCAGTATCGGAAGGACAGATTTGCCAAGAGCGAACTACGATTTAATGAAAACTTCCTTGAAAAAATTGTACAATTTAAAGGGCGATTACAAGGTTTTCAGCGGCCACGGCGACGACACTACCCTCTCAAAAGAAAAAATTTCTAACCCCTATTTGAAGCAAGCGGAAGGACTGTAAAATTTGACACTTTCACTATTCGGAAATAGCTTTAAGTACGAGCTTGAGTGCGTTATAAAGCTGTTTTTTCCCAATGAAAAAATTACACATTTGAATGAAGAATTCCCTCTTGAAGAAGATTTTTTTGTGGCAAAAGTTAAAAAAGGCACAAATTTTTCCTACCTTTTTGTGACAGTAAATATTTTTGGACAGAAAAAAAGAAAGGCTCAAAAGCTTTCAAATTCCACCGAAAATATTGATGCAAAAATTGAAATGAACCTATGTAAAATTTTGTTTTTAATCCTTCAAGAATTAACTGGAAAAGAGCAAAAATGGGGAGTTTTAACGGGAGTTCGCCCAGTAAAAAGGGTGAATAATATGCTCAAAAAAAATATGTCTAAAGAGGAAATTATCACTTCTTTGGAGGAAGATTTTTTCGTTTCAAGGCGAAAATCTGAACTTTGTTACAACACCGCCTTAACCCAAGAAAATGCTCTAAAAGGCTTCAACGAAAAAAGTTATAGCCTTTATATTTCTATACCTTTTTGTCCGTCGAGGTGCTCATATTGCTCCTTTATTTCCAACACGACTAAGGGAAATGACAAGCTTATTCAGCTTTATGTGGAGAATTTAAGGCGAGAGATTTCCTATACCGCAAAGGTTATGGAAAGCCTTGATTTAACCCTTGATACCGTGTATTTTGGCGGTGGAACGCCTACTTCTATCACCGCTTTACAACTGGAAAGTCTTATGGCTGAGGTAGCAAATTCTTTCGACCTAACAAAAGTTCGAGAATATACCGTTGAAGCTGGGCGACCTGACACCATAACAGCGGAAAAACTGGCTGTAATAAAAGCTTTTGGGGCAAATCGAATAAGCATTAACCCACAAACTTTGAACAATGAAGTACTGGAAAAAATTGGACGTTTGCACAGTGTAAATCAGGTGGAAGAAGCCTTCAATTTGGCTAGAAACCTAGGTTTTTCCAACATAAATATGGACTTAATCGCTGGACTTCCTTTTGATACAGTGGAAAGTTTTTCAAACACAATGGATAAAATTGTTTCCTTGTCGCCTGAAAATGTAACTTTACACACTTTATATGTGAAAAGATGTGCAGATTTAGTTTCCGATAGAGCGAAATTGCAAGAAAATCCCGCAAAGGAAATGGTTGAAATTGCCTATGAAAAGCTTGAAAAAGCTGGCTTCAACCCATATTATTTGTACAAGCAAAAAAATACTCTTGATAATTTAGAGAATACGGGCTACTCAAAAAGCGGTTTTGAAAGCCTTTACAACATTTACATTATGGAAGAAATTCAAACAATTGTGGCGCTAGGGGCGGGCGCGTCCACGAAATTGGTTGCAAAAGGGAAAAATATTGAGCGAGTTTTCAACTACAAATTCCCCCTTGAATACAACAACCATTTTGAGGTAATGCTCCAGCGAAAAGGAAAAATTTTGGACTATTTTAAGGGAGGAAATTTCTAACTTATGAAAAAAAATGATATAATAACCCTTGAAATCATCGATATTTCAAGTGAGGGAAATGGTGTTGGAAAACACGAAAATATGGCAATTTTTGTGCCAATGACAGCAGTTGGCGACATTGTTGAAGTGAAAATTGTCAAGGTTTTAAAGAACTATTCTTTCGGGATTATAAACAAAATCCTCACTCCATCAAAAAATAGAATTGACAGCGATTGTCCTGTTTTTAAGCAGTGCGGAGGCTGTTCTTTTAGGCATATTAGCTATGAAAGTGAGCTTGAAATTAAGGCAAATACTGTGAAAAATGCCTTTGAAAGATTAGGAAAATTGTTCCCACCTTTTGAGGAGATTTTACCTAGCGAAAATGTTGATTTTTACCGAAATAAGGCTCAATATCCAGTAGGCGGTGAGGTTGGCAAGGCGATTTGCGGATTTTTTGCCCAACGAAGCCACAGAATTGTTCCTTTTACAGCTTGCAAATTGCAGCCAAAAGTTTTCGAGGAAATCGTAAATTTTGTGATAGATAAGGTAAATTCCTTGAAAATTCCGCCCTATAACGAGGTAAATGGAACTGGTTTGCTACGTCATATTTTCCTTCGACAAGGCTATAATTCAAAGGAAATTATGGTTTGTTTCGTTGTGACAAAAAAAGCTGTCAAAGAATTTTCGCCTATTGCAAAGGAAATTGCTGAAAAATTCCTCGATGTGAAAAGTGTAGTTTTGAACATAAATTCAAAAAATACAAATGTTATTTTAGGAGAAAAAGTTATAATAATCTTTGGTGAAGAAACCATTTATGACACAATGTGTGGCAATAAAATTCAGCTTTCTCCCCTATCCTTTTATCAAGTGAACACTCCTCAAGCGGAAAGTTTTTACCGCATCGCAAAAGAGTTTGCTAAGATTAAAAGTGATGATTTTGTGCTAGATTTATACTGCGGAGCGGGCACAATCGGACTTTCTATAGCTAAAGATTGCAAAAAAGTTTTAGGTGTAGAAGTTATCCCTGAAGCGATTGAAAACGCTAAGAAAAATGCTAAATTAAACGGAATTGAAAATGCAGAATTTATCTGCGGTGACGCTGGATTTATCGCTGAAAAATTAGCCAGCGATGGGCAAAAACCTGACGTTATCATAATCGACCCGCCACGAAAAGGCTGTGACAATGCCACCCTTGAAGCAATTGCGAAAATGGCTCCAAAGCGTGTTGTTATGGTGTCTTGCAACCCAGCCACTGCCGCTCGCGACAGCCGAATTCTTACCGATTTGGGTTACAATGTGGATAAATGTCGAGCAGGCGACTTTTTCCCTCGTACAACCCACATTGA
>CAYJLB010000039.1:0-20240 GCA_964370845.1 uncultured Oscillospiraceae bacterium | reverse complement strand
TTTGATACAATGAAACATTTCCCGAATAATATTTATTTACATAAACATCATAACCTCTAAAATCCAAATCCAATGTAACATCATTGTGTGAGGGATTAAAAAATACTACAATTTCTTCCTTTTTGTCTTTAAGAGTAAATCCAACAACAAAAGGAGGCAAATTGCTGAAAAAATTCAACTTTTCCATTACTTCATCAGCAGTTTTCAACCTAAACAAACTATGGTTTTTCCTTAACTTAATCAAACCTTTGTAGTAATCAAACACAGTTTTATACTTACTCTTTTTGTCCCATTTAATAGAGTTTGTATAATCGGGCAAATTATAACTGTTGTCCGCAAATTGGTTTGAATTGTTGAATTTAGGCTTACTTCGTAAAAATTCCTGTCCACACTGGATAAAAGGAATTCCTTGAGATAAGAAAATTACTGCAGCAGCTAATTGGTCCATTGAAATACGAATTTTTTCATCAACTCTTGGACATGAATAATAAAGTTTATCCCACAAAGTTAAATTATCGTGGGCCTCGATATAGTTCACAACTTGAGAAGGAGATTTTGCAAAAGGTCTTCTAAAAGTTCTTGAGTAGTCAATTTTGTCATTTTCAATGCAACCTAAAATAGAAAGTTTTATGGTTTCTTCAAGGTTTACACCGCCATTAGCAAATCCTACATCTGTGTTTGTAAAGACATTTCCCTTTACAACATCTCTTGTAATATCATTAAAAAAAGCTATTTCGGGAACTTTATAAGAATTATCTTTAACCGTTCTATCTTCATACCTTAAAGGCGTGTCGCAAGCTGTCCAACCCTCACCATAAACAATTATATTAGGGTCAATTTTCTTCAATTCCGCCACAATTTCATTCATAGTTTGAACATCGTGGAGTCCCATTAAATCGAACCTAAATCCGTCAATCATATATTCTTTCGCCCAATATTTAACTGAGTCAATAATATATTTTCGCATCATTAAATGCTCTGAAGCTGTTTCATTTCCACAAGCTGAACCATTTGAGAATTTTCCATTTACTTTTCGGTAGTAATAGTCAGGGACTGAATAATTAAAATTTGAATTTTCTGTCAAATAAGTATGGTTATAAACCACGTCCATTACAACACGAATATTATGTTTATGGAGGGATTTAACCATTTCCTTAAACTCTTTAATCCTTGCACGACCATCAAAAGGGTCCGTTGAATAACTCCCATCTAAAACATTGTAATTATACGGGTCATAGCCCCAGTTATACTCAAAATCGCAATATTCACTTTCATTTACTGTCAAATAATCAAATACAGGAAGCAAATGAACGTGGGTTACTCCAAGTTCAATCAAGTGAGAAAGACATGTTTTGTCGCCATAATTATTAATGCTTTTTTCTTCTGTAAATGCTAAAAATTTCCCTCTATTTTGCGTTCCCGAACAACTATTAATCGAAAAGTCACGAACATGAACCTCATAAATTATTGCATCATTTATCCCGTTAAAGGGAGCAGGTTTAATCCTATGAAAGTCCTTAGGATTGGTTTTTGACAAATCCACAACCATACCACGATGTCCATTCACACCAACAGCTTTTGCGTAAATGTCAACAAATTCATTTAAATCTCCGTCATTTCTAACACGAAAAGTGTAATAAACTCCCTCCAAATCCTTGTCAACATCAATCTTCCAAACTCCATTTTCAGCAGGAGTTAAACGGTAATATTCTAAAAAATTGTCCCCTGTCCCCTCTTTAAACAGGTTTACAATTACTTCATGTGCTAAAGGAGCCCAAATTTTAAATGTAGTACGTTCTCTTGTATAAATTGCTCCAAATTCTTCATCAACAAAAATGTTGTAAATATTCTGCTCCATCACAATCATCCTTTCTTAATAAGTATCATTTTGAAACTATGGGACTATCTCTTTTCAAAGCAGAAATTAAATAAATTTTTTAACTTTAATATATATAAAAAGAGTATTATACTCTATAGTATTAATATACACTATTTCACATAGAAATGTAATTAGTTTTTTTCACAAACTTTATCCACATCTTAATATAATATTATGGTAAATGCTGTAATTATTCGCAGAATTTCGTATATTTTACATAAATATGATAAAAAAAGTAACAATAAGTTAATAAGTTAATTAAAATAACAAAATAATAAAAAGGGAGTGAATAAATAAAAAAAGAACTGTGTTCCGTCACAGTCCCTTTAGTTAATAGAAAATACAATTTTATAGAAATTCATAAATAAAAGGGCGGAAATAGATTCCGCCTTTAGAAAATTCAACCTCGTTGCAACGAATTTTTTCATTCAACAATGTAAAACGCGAGTAAGGATGCAACGTCACGTTGCCCTCGCAGAAACAAATTACCAAATTTTACTCTGCCAAGTTCGGGCGCTGTAAACACAACCGCAATAATCCTGTCTATAAACATTAAAATCAGCAGAAAGCTGAATTGACCGCTTATAGCCATTCTTTTTCTTAAAATCGGAGGGCAGATACGAAACTTCATATTTTTCACTGAAAATAAATCCAAATTCATTAACTTTCGCTGAATTTTTGTATGGGCTTACTGTTAAAGTTGAAGCGAAATAGTC
Organism: uncultured Oscillospiraceae bacterium; assembly: GCA_964370845.1. Taxonomy (GTDB): domain Bacteria; phylum Bacillota; class Clostridia; order Oscillospirales; family Ruminococcaceae; genus CAYJLB01. The sequence goes on along the minus strand of CAYJLB010000039.1, from coordinate 17,645 downwards.
AAAATTATTTATTTTTGCAAATTCAGCAGTTTTTTCAAGGCGAAATTCATAGCACTTAAAGCATCTTTCTCCGCCTTCACGTTCATTTTCTAAGCCTTTAACTGCATTATAAAAAATTTCTTCTTCAAAGTCACAATCAATAAATTCCACCGAATTTTCAAAAGGAAACTTTTCTATAAACTGAATTTGCTCAAGCTTTCTCTTTTCATATTCTTCTCGGGGGAAAATATTGGGGTTATAAAAAAAAACTGCAATATCAAAATACTTTGTCAAATACTCAAGAACGTAGGTTGAACAAGGACCACAACAAGAGTGCAAAAGTAGCTTAGGCAAGCCATTTTCCGCCTTAAGGGAGGCAATAATTTTCTCCATTTCAATTTGATAATTTATCTTCATAAGCATTCCTTTACTTGTTCAAATACGCCACATTTTCTTTTGATAATAAGTTTTCAAGTTCCAATAATAAATTGGAATTTGTGCAATCTACACCCTCATTTCCTTTTAATGAAACAAGCTTTTTAAAGTCGCTAAAATACAGTGAAAATTTCCCATTTCCTTTATATTTTTCTGCAATAATTTTCACTTTTTCAATTAATTCACTGTTGGAACTTTTCAAATTTACACATAAAGTTTTATTTTTTAACTTGTTCATAAATTCACTTTCAGTTTCAATTACATCAACTAAAATTTTAGCTTCTTCTCCATCTTTTGAGGAAATTTTCCCCTGTACAAACAAAATTTTGTCCGCCTTTAAAAGAGGTTTTACATTATTATAAATTGTAGGAAAAATTATTCCCTCAATAGCTCCGTTCATATCTTCAAGGACTGTGAAAGCCATTTGTCCGCCATTTTTTGTAGTGTGAATTTTCATTGAAGATATAATTCCGCATATTTTGACACTGTCTTTATCGTGAAATCCTCTTTGATTTTTTTCAGATTTTGTTATTATTTCCGCTGAATTATTATACTTTAAAGCATTAACAAAAGGCTGATACAAAGCCAGTGGGTGACCACTTACATAAATCCCCATAGTTTCTTTTTCCATTTTTAACAGTTCAAATTTTGTGTATTCTTCAAATTTCTCAACGTCAGTTTCAATAGCAACTTCTTCGCTACTCCCCTCGCCGAATAAATTAATTTGCCCCTCAATATTTGAGCGAGTTTCTGCATTATTTCCAGCTAAAATACGCTCATAAGAATGGAGCATTTCCCGTCTATTTTCGGGGAAATCGTCTAAAGCTCCAGCCTTAATAAGCCCCTCAACAGCCCGAACATTTATTTCTTTTCCACTCATTCTTGAAAGAAAATTCTTCAATGACGTAAATTTTCCATGAGCTTCTCTTTCAGAAATAATCGCCTTAATTACATTCCGTCCAATGCCTTTTATTGCAAGCAAAGCGAAAGTTATCCCCTTTTCATCAGGGTGAAAACTTTGGAAACTTTTATTAATATTTGGCGGTAATAAAGGAATATTATGGCTTTCAAGGTCGTTTGTATACTCAATAATTTTCCCTGTGCTATCCATAACTGAGGTCAATAGCGCTGACATATATTCTTTCAAATAATGGCATTTTAAATAAGCTGTTTGATAAGCAACCATTGCATAAGCCGCCGCGTGGGATTTATTAAAAGCATAAGACGCAAAACTTATCATATCGTCAAAAATTTCTCGTGCAATATGCTCAGGAACTCCGTTTGCTACTGCTCCAACGCAGTTTACACTTCCGTCCTCATTTTTATCACCAAAAATAAAGCTATGCCTTTCCTTTTCCATAACATCATGCTTTTTCTTCGACATTGCACGACGAACAATATCCGCTCTCCCATAAGAATAGCCAGCCAATTTGCGGAAAATTTGCATAACTTGCTCTTGATAAACGATACAACCATAGGTAACTTTCAAAATTTCTTCTAAAAGTGGGTGTTTGTACCTTATCAAGTGCGGGTTGTGACGGTTTTTTATATACATTGGAATTGAATCCATTGGCCCTGGTCGGTAAAGGGAAATTACTGCAATTAAATCCTCAAGCATTTCTGGTTGAAGACGCATTATTGTAGCCCTCATTCCATCACTTTCAAACTGAAAAACTCCCAAAGTGTCACCTTTTGACAACATTTTATAAACTTTTTCATCGTCAACAGGAATATTTTTTATTGTAAATTCCGGATTATTTTTATGAATTATATTTTCACATTCTTTAATAACAGTCAAGTTACGAAGCCCTAAAAAGTCCATTTTTAACAGCCCTAACTTCTCTAAATCAGTCATTGTGTACTGGGTCACGATAAAGTCATCATTAAGCTGTAACGGAATGTATTCACTTGCTTGTTTATCAGTAATAACTACTCCAGCAGCGTGTGTAGAGGCATGACGTGGCATTCCCTCAACTTTTTTTGCAGTATCCAAAAGTTCGTGTACTCGTGCATCACCAAGATAAAGTGAATACAAATCAGGATTTTTTTTCAAGGCGCTTTCAATTGTAATTCCTATTTCGTGGGGAACTAATTTTGCCACTTCGTCCGCTAAAGCATAGGAAATTCCACTTGCCCTTGCTACATCACGAATTGCTGCCCTTGCGGCTAAAGTTCCAAAGGTAATAATTTGTGCAACGTGGTCACTTCCATACTTTTCAACCACATAATCAATAACATCTTGTCGCCCGTCGATGCAAAAGTCTATATCAAAGTCGGGCATACTCACCCTCTCCGAGTTTAAAAATCGCTCGAACAGCAAATTATATTTTATTGGGTCAACGTCAGTTATCCCCAAAAGATAAGCGCATAAACTCCCTGCCCCTGACCCTCTACCAGGGCCAACAGGAATGTCATGAGTTTTTGCAAAATGAATAAAGTCCCAAACTATCAAATAATAATCAATATATCCCATTGAATGAATGGTATCACTTTCAAATTTCATGCGTTCAATGACTTCTTGTGAAGGGTTTTCGCCATACCTTTTTTTCATTCCTTTAAGACAAAGTGAAATAAAAAGTTTGTAATTATCACTAACTCCATTAAACTCAACTTTAGGGAATTTTATAACTCCAAATTCAAAGTCAACATTGCACATTTCAGCGATTTTCACTGTATTTTCCAAAGCATCAGGCACAGAAAAAAACAGCTCATACATCTCGTCATAAGTCTTATAATAAAACTCATCACTCCCAAAATCTATTGCTTTCGGGTCATCAATTGTTGTGTTTGTAGCGATACACATAAGGATTTTTTGCATTTTTGCGTCCTCTTTTTCAAGATAATGAACGTCATTTGTTGCAACTAAGGGAATTTTTGTTTCCCGTGCAAGTTTATATAAAAGTGGTAAAATAGCAAGTTGTTCCTTTAAATTATGGTTTTGCACTTCAATAAAATAATTTCCATTACCAAAAATCTCATTGTATTCAAGGGCAACTTTTTTTGCTTCATCATAATTATTTTCAAGGAGCAATCTTGGAATTTGCCCAGCCAAACAAGCGGACAGACAAATAAGACCTTCCGAATATTTTTTCAAAAGGTCAAGGTCAATTCGAGGGCGATTGTAAAACCCGTCGATATATCCAAGTGAAACAAGTTTAATCAAATTCTGATAACCAACATTATTTTTACACAGCAAAACAAGGTGGTGGGAGCCGTTGTCAAGTCCGTGAACTTTATCAAATCGAGTCCTTCTCGCAAGATAAACTTCACAGCCAATAATCGCCTTAATTCCATTCGCTTTACATTGAGAGTAGAATTCCACAGCCGCATACATATTCCCGTGGTCAGTTATGCAAAGTGCTTTTTGCCCCAAAGATTTAGCTTTTTCAATAAGTTTTTTTATCCGACAAGCCCCATCAAGCAAACTATATTCACTATGCAAATGCAAATGTACAAAGTCCTTCATTTGGCAAATTCCTTTCAATGATTTTTTTGCAAAACAATAGAATTAAAGCTCACTAGCGATTTTTTCCAACTTTTTAAACCTGTGATTAACACCCGAACGACTGACGATTGGAAACAAATTTTCACCAATTTCCTTTAAGTTCCATTCAGGATATTCAAGGCGAAGTTTTGCAGTTTCAGAAAGTTCGATTGGCAAATTATCAAGTCCCATTTTTTCCTCAATAATTTTAATGCAATCAATTTGCCTTTGTGACGCTTTCAAGGTTTTTTCAATATTAGCATTATCGCAGTTTGCAACTCTATTAGCTTTATTTCGAATATCTTTCACAATTTTTATTTCCATAAGCTGTAAAGAAGCCTTTGAAGCGCCCATTAAAGTGAGCAAATCCTCAACATTCTCACTTTCTTTTAGATAAATAATTTGGGAAGATTTCCTTTCAGTATGTTTTGCTAAAATCCCAAAATCATACAAAATTAAACCAAAATCATTGCACAAATCCAAAGTTTGAAGCACAAATTCAAGATGATATTCTTTGTTAGGGTCATTAATACTTCCGCAAACTAAAAAAGCTCCACCAACAAATGCTCCAAGATTGTTTTCGCCAAAAATGTCTCTTTTTATCAATTCAGGTTTCTCATTTTCAAAGCCAAAATGTAAAAAAATTGCCTCACGATCGGCTCTTTCAACTACATTTAATTGATAAAGGGACACATTATTTTTCTTCATTGTAACATCGGCAGAAACTGCGTTTTTATTTCCCGTCGCCCTACCAATTAAATATGTAAAATGTTCAGCAACGATTAAATTTTCCGTTTGCAACATAATTTTATCAAGAGTAAATTCATTAGAAAAAGTGAGCATGCCATAAAGACAAGCTCGTGCTTTTTCGCTATTAAGTTTTGCACTTATAATTTCTTCTTTTACATCAAAAGAAAAGGACATTGCTCACAATCCTTTCAAATTTAAGTTTTTTCAATATCTCGATGACTAATTCTAATTTTATAGTCAAGGTTATCAAGAAACTTGTACATTCCCTCAGCAAAGGTAACAGAGCGATGTTTACCCCCCGTACAACCAAAAGCAATTACAAGCTGACTTTTCCCCTCTTTAATATACAAAGGCACTAAAAATCCAACTAAATCGGACAATTTTGCAAATAATTCCTTAGATTGTACATATTGCATAACATAACCGCTAACCCTTTCATCAAGCCCTGTCAACGGCTTTAATTCAGGAATATAGTGTGGATTAGGCAAACATCTTACATCAAAAACTAAGTCCGCTTCGGTGTTTGAACCATACTTAAAGCCAAAAGACATAATTGTAATTTGCATGGAATCTTCAATTTTATCAAGGAAAATTGAATTTATTCGCTCTTTAAGCATTGCCATAGAAAATCCTGTTGTGTCAATATAAAAATCCGACATTGCTTTTACCGAAGAAAGCAGTTCCCTCTCTGTGGTCAAAGCCTTTTTCAAGCTGTTGTCAGAAACATCATTTAGTGGGTGTTTTCGCCTTGTTTCCTTATACCTTTTCATCAAAGTTTCATCATTTGCATCTAAAAATAAAATTTTAATAGAAAGCCCTTGCTTTTGCAGTTCAAGGACAGTTTCGCTAAGTTTAGAAAACATATCACCACTTCGTATGTCAGTTACAATTGCAATTTTATCAAGTTTAGTTCTTGAATTTGCACAAATTTCTGAAAATTTAGGTATTAATTCAGGAGGCATATTATCAACACAGTAAAATCCGATGTCCTCTAAAGCATTAATTGTTCCCGATTTTCCTGAGCCAGAAAGCCCTGTAACTATGATAAACTGCATTGCTAATCCCCCATTTTATTCGACAATTTTAACCTCACACTCAAGGGTAAAACCTGTCTTTTCTAAAACAACTTTTTTAACGTGTGAAATTACGTCCATTACATCATCAAAAGTCGCATTTTTATAATTTATAACAAAACCGCTGTGCTTTTTACTAACCATAGCACCGCCAACTTGATAACCTTTTAAGCCACATTCTTCAATTAATGCAGCAGCAAAAGCTCCCTGTGGACGTTTAAATGTTGAGCCAGCACTTGGAAAATCAATAGGCTGTGAAGTTTTCCTTTTTTGGGAAAGTTCGTCCATTCTTGCCCTAATATCTTCAGTTTTATCTGGTTTCAACTGAATTTCAACTGACAAAACAATATAATCTTTATCAGTGAAAAAGCTGTGACGATAGGATAATTCAAGTTCGTCTTTTGAAAAAGTTACAACTTCACCTTTATTGTTAAGAGCTGTAACAGACAAAACCACATCTTTCATCTCACCACCATAAGCGCCAGCATTCATATAAATTCCACCGCCTAAAGTACCAGGAATTCCATGAGCAAATTCAAGACCAGATAACCCATTTTTACAGCATTGATTGGATAATTTCGCTAGTGTAATTCCACTTTCACAATGAATTTTTCCATCTTCGAGGAAAGTAACATTTGAAAATTCATCACCAATAATTAAAACTACTCCATCAAAACCTTTATCGGAGATAAGCATATTTGAACCTTTGCCTAAAATTAAAACAGAAAGTTCATTTTCATTGCAAAAAGTGTAGATTTCCACTACACTTTTCATACTATTAATATGCACTACTATAGGAGCAATTCCTCCAATTTTAAAGGAAGTGTAATTTTTAAGCTCTTTCTCAATAAAAAACTTACAATTATTTTTTATTGCTAACTTTTCAACTTCCTTAATAAAATTTTCCGTAATAGAAATCATTCCTTTCAAATAGTTTTATCTTTTTAGTTTTTTATTCATTATATGCTCTTTAACTCGGTCAAAATCACTGTTAAACACTAATTTTTCTGGAAAATCTACAGCTTCTAAAACTTCAATAGAATTAGAAAATCTTCCAATTTTATCAGCAAAATGTGCGTCCGAATTCACACAAACACTTACTTCATATTTTTTACAAAGTTTTAATATTTCCACTGCATTTTTGCCAGAATTTTCATGTGGTACTACCTTAGGTTCATTAATTTCGATAATCGTACCATATTCCTTAAAAATTTTAATAGCTTTTTCATAGTCAAATTTGTCAAAATCACTTGTGCAGTGTCCAATACAATCAACATAACCAGTTTTTGCAGCATTTATATACGCTGCAGTTTGTTCTTCAATTGACGTTGGTTGATACAAATTACCGTGTAAAGAAGCGATTATCCAATCCATTTTTGAGATAGTAATTCTATCAAGTCCAAGGTCGCCCTTTGCATCTAAAATATTAGCTTCAACACCTTTGAAAATCATTACCCCATCAATAAATTGGGGAATATTATCCATAGAATGAAAGTGCCAAACGTGAGGTGCGTCCCACATTGGAGGTGCGTGGTCAGTCATTGCTATTCCAAGCATTCCGTTCATTTTCGCAGCAGCTGCATTTTCTATTATTGTACAATAAGCATGGGTTGATGCTAGTGTGTGTGTGTGCATATCGGTATATATTTTCATTAAAATAAGCCAGCCTTTCTAGGACTAAAATGTATCTAAATCTTTTACAGTTTCTGTTAAATCCATTGCCATTCCAAGGTTAGCAAGTAGCTCTTGAGCTGCATTATAACCCATTTTCTTTTGTCTATTATTCATAGCCGCAACTTCTAAAATTACCGCTAAATTTCTACCAGGTTTTACTGGGACAGTGATTGATGGAACTTTAATTCCAAGAATAGTTGTGTATTCATTTTCCATTCCCATTCTGTCATACACTTTTTCAGGGTCCCATTGTTCAAGGGATACAATTAAGTCGATTTTTTCAGTAATTTTAACTGAACCCATACCAAAAATTCTACGGGCATTAATAATACCAATTCCCCTAATTTCAAGGAAATGTCGAATGTTTTCAGGGGAAGAACCAACTAAACTAATACTTGAAACTTTTTTAATTTCAACAGCATCATCAGCAACAAGTCTATGTCCTCTTTTAATAAGCTCAACAGCAGTTTCACTTTTACCAACGCCACTTTCGCCCACAATTAATAAACCTTCACCGTAAACTTCAATCAATACACCATGTCTAGTAATTCTAGGTGCAAGTTGCACATTTAGGTAAGCAATTAAAGAAGCCATAAAAGTTGAACTAGGTTCATCAGTTCTGAATAGTGGTGTTCCGTAAGCTTTAGCGGACTCTACCATTTCAGGGAAAATTTCAAGCCCTGTTGTGACAATAACAAGTGGAAGTGGAGCTGAAAGTAGCTTATCAACTCTCTCTTTTCTTGTTTCTTCATCTAAAGTAGCAAGATAAGCCATTTCCATATTTCCGAAAATATGAATTCTTTCTGGGTTAAAACATTCATAAAATCCCATAAGCTGCGGAGTAGGACGAGTTACGTCCTTTTCGTCAATACTAGTTTCCTCCAATTTTGGCGCATTAATAATCTCAAGTTTGAACTGATCCACGATGCTTTTTAGTGGTACTGAAAATCTTTCTGACATAATTATTTCCTCCTAATAGTTTATTATTTAATTATACAATTTTCTTTAAATTTTTACAATAGAAAATGACAAAATTTAATTAGTTTTATTTTTCATCATTTCATTTGCTGCAAGTAAAACACCCATTTTACCAGATGGATAGGTTATTCCGCCTTGCATCCACACCGCGTAAGGCTCTCTAATTGGAGCATCTGCTGAAAGTTCGATTGAAGCTCCCATTGTGAAAGCACCTGCTGCCATAATAACTTTGCTATTATACCCTGGCATATCCCAAGCTTCAGGGCGTACAAATGAATCCACAGGCGAACCTTTTTGAATTCCCTCACAAAAAGAGGTTAAAGTTTTTTCATCACGGAGTAAAATTGCTGCGATAATATCAGAGCGTGTTTCACTTTTCTTAGGATAACATTCATAACCCAGTAAAGTGAACAACTCGCAAGCAAAAACTGCTGTCTTTAAAGCATTTGAAACAACATCAGGAGCGAAAAATACTCCAAGTAAAATCCCTCTATTTTGCTCCAAAGTACAGCCTACTTCCTTGCCCATTCCAACGCAAGTTAAACGGTAAGAACAAAGTTCCACAAGGTCAGCTCGTCCAGCGATATATCCACCCGTAGTTGCAATTGCTCCACCTGGATTTTTGATTAATGAACCAATAATCAAGTCCGCACCAACGTCAGTAGGCTCTAATTTTTCTACAAATTCGCCATAACAATTGTCCACCATTATGATAATTTCAGAGTTTTCACCCTTGCAAAAATCCACAATTTCTTTTATGTCAGCAATTGACAAAGTTGGTCGCAAAGAATACCCTTTTGAGCGTTGAATATAAGCTACTTTAGCAGATTTCACCTTAGCTTTTATCCCTTCAAAATCGACTTTTCCGTCATCTTTTAGGTCAACTTGCTCATATTTAACACCAAAATCTGTTAAAGAGCCATTTCCTTTTTCACCAGCAATTCCAATAGTTTCTTCTAAGGTGTCATAAGGCTTTCCAGTAACTGAAAGAAGCACATCATTTGGCCTTAAAACACCAAATAAAGCAGTTGATAATGCGTGAGTTCCCGAAACAAAATTATGTCTTACTAAAGCATCTTCACAAGCGAAAATTTCAGCGAAAACTTTGTCGATAACTTCTCGTCCAACGTCACCATAACCATAGCCAGTGCTACCTTTTAAGGCACTTTCCGAAACTCTGTTATTTATAAAAGCTGAAAGCACTTTTTGTCCGTTATATTCAGCAATTTCATCAATTTCAGCAAAAGATTCCTTCGCTAAAAGTTCAGCTTTCACCGATAATTCCTTTAATTCTTCATTTATATTAAAAAAATTTTTTGTCATTAAAATAATTCTCCTTAAAACCAATTAAACTTTTTCATCTAACTCAAAAACAATGTCACTTCCAATTGGCAAAAAACCAATTTCATTATAATAACTTACTCTATGATTTCGAGCAAAAAGTCTAACTTCAAGTCCTTGTGCAAATAATTTATCGCCAATTGAATAGAGCATTTCCCGCGCATAGTGTTTTCCACGATGACTTGGAAAAGTGCCAACGTGTCCGATTAAGGCGATGTTATTTACCATATATTGCAGTGTGGCAGTTGTCTTGTTTTCAACCAAAAAAGCCTGTGACAAACCGTGTCTTATTCTATGTGAAGTGTCCGTCAACCACAAATGATAAGAATTTCGCACTATAGGAAAACATTCCTCCAAAATTGCGTAAACATCATCTAATTTGGGCGCTTCGTTAATTACCAAAGCTTGTCCAATTTCGTGAGGAGTAAAGGCAAATTCCGTCCTATCGCAAGGCAAATAAACCCCTCTAAGGTGCTTTTTCCCTTCAATTGCTAAATAAAAAGGCATTTCAATAGTGAGTGGCGAGTTAAAGCTAATAAAAGTCATTAACTCCCCGATTTCTTCATAAGGAATTTCCTTGTCAAAATCAAGTTCAATCACCATAGATGAGTTGAAAATGGAAATTAATCCTATTCCGCAATTTTCCTTTTCGGAAATAATTTCATAAAAACGCAAAAAGTCATATTTTATCCCATAAGCATAAAAATTCGACAAAATTTTCCTTTTATAATGCCCTTCACAAAGCTTTTCTATTCTATTTATTTCTAGATTTTCAAGAAATTTTATCATATATCCCCAAGTCTTTTTTATCAAATATTAAAGATTACAAAGTTTTTCCGCCATTTTTTCTGCTAAATTATAAGTTGCAATAAAATCATCATATGAAAACACATTTGAAGCTGAGTGCAAATATCTTGTAGGCACTGAAATTGCAAGAGTTTTTACTCCGCCCCTTGATTTATGGATTGCACCGCTGTCATTTCCACCTGCTACCATTGTTTTTGTTTGACAAGGAATGTTATTTTCTTTAGCTGTTTCAAATGCAAGGTTGTATAATTCTTTGTTGTAAATAGTACTTCTGTCCATATAAGAAACTACTGCACCTTTTCCAACAATACAAACTTTTTTCTCGTTGCTAGCTGATGGAATGTCAGCAGCAGTTGTAGTTTCTAAAACTATGGCAACGTCAGGGTTAACTGTGTAAGTTGCAACCGTTGAACCACGAAGACCTACTTCCTCTTGCACCATAAATGCAAAATAAGTGTCAAATTCAAGCTCTTTTTCAATCATATCAATCATTATAGCACAGCCTGCACGGTCATCAAGTGCCTTAGCCTTAATCATTCCCTCACCGAATTCCAAGAAATCGGATTTGAAAGTAACTTGGTCACCTAAAGATACATATTTTTCAGCATCTTCTTTATCTTTTGCTCCAATATCAACGCACATTTTATCAAAAGGAAGTGCTTTTCCTTTTTCATCATCTTTCATCATGTGCACAGCTTTTGAGCCAATAACGCCCACTAATTTTTTCTCACCAACAATAAATTGTCGCCCGAAAACTACTCTAGGGTCAACACCACCAACAGGAGCAACTTTCAAAGTTCCATCTTTATTTATATAAGTGACAATCATGCCAACTTCGTCCATATGAGCACAAATCATCAATTTATTTTTAGGCGTATTTTTCCCCTTTTTAAAAGCAATCACATTCCCTAAATTATCAATTGAATAACCACAATGTGGAGCAATTTTCTTAATTATATATTCTCTTACAGCATCTTCACTTCCCGAAATGCCGTCAATTTCACAAATTTCTTTTAATAAAGTTTTCATCGATTAAAAATCCCTTTCTATTTAAAGCTCAATAAGTATTTAGCCATTAATTCCCCAACATTTTCTATGTCATTTAAGTCAACAACTTCAATTGGAGTATGCATATATTTCAAAGGTATTGACAAGGTAATTGACTTTACACCATTTCTTGACACAGTAATGTCATCAGCATTAGTGCCTGTAAGTCTTGGCATTATTTCAATTTGATACTTCATATCGTTTTCTTTTGCAAGAGCGATAAATTTGTTGCTTAGTTCACGATTTAATGTTGGTGAAACGCCTATCATAGCGCCTTCGCCCATAATCCCGTGATTTTCAGGAGTATCATCTATAGTTTTTGCAAATGAAACATCTACAGCAATTGCAATGTCAGGATTGATTTTATAAGCTGCAATTTTAGCGCCACTTCCACCAGTTTCTTCTTGAGCAGAAAATAATACTGTAAGATTAACTGGCAAGTCTTTTCCCTTTACAAGCTCCAAAGTATGTAAAATCGCAACAACACCGCTTCTATCGTCAATTGCTTTTGCTGTAACTCTATTATTTAACATTTCAGCAGTGTGTTGAGTTATAACAACTCTATCTCCAAGAGAAACAATTTCCTGCGCTTTCTCTTTTGAGTAACCTGTATCGATATAAATTTCAGTAACAGCAGGAACTTTTTTTGTATCAGTTTCAACATGAGGAGGTGTGGAAGTTATTATCCCTTTAATAGGTTCTTTTCCGTATATAGTAACTTCTTGCCCAAGTAAAATTCTACCGTCAATTCCGCCACAATTAGCAACTCTCAAAAATCCTTCATCAGTGATATAAGTGACAACCATTCCGATTTCATCAATATGAGCGTCAAGCAGAATGTGAGGTCTTCCCTCCTTAAAACTGCCAATACGACCTATTACGTTATTAAAATCGTCAATTTCAATGTCATTTGTATACTCACTCAAATATTTTTTTGCACATTCACAGGCAGAAAGTTCATCTCCAACTACTCCAATTTTATCAGTTAAATCAAATAATACTTCTTTAATATTCATTATCAATTTTCAAACCTTTCCTTAGTTTCTTAATCTTTATTTGTTATAATCCATTTACAATATCTTTAAAATGGTGTCCTCTTGCTTCAAAATTTGCATATAAATCAAAGCTTGCACAAGCAGGAGAAAGGCTAACAATATCACCTTTTTCAGCGATTTCACTAGCAGTTTTTACTGCTTCTTCAAGGGAATTTGCCTTTATAATTTTAATTGTACCTTCATCATAAAATTCGCTTTTAACAACTGCTTTTTCAATTTTATCAGCAGTTTTTCCAAGCAAAATCATTGCCTTAACATTTTTATTAATAGGCTCGCCCAAAGGTTCAAAAGGAATATTCTTGTCATATCCGCCAGCGATAAGAATTATTTTTTGCGTAAATGCATTAAGACCAGCAATTACCCTTGTAGGAGAAGTTGCAATGCTATCATTATAATACCTAACTCCGTCCTTTTCACAGACAAACTCAATTCTATGCTCTACACCGCCAAAATTATTTGCTACAAAAACAATGTCCTCAATAGAAGCATTTCCCCATATTGCAGTGATTGCAGTGATAAAATTTTCAACATTATGCATTCCTGGAATTTTTATCTCATTTTTGTGCATAATTTCAGTAGTAACACCATTTTCTATAAAGCAAATCATTCCGTCTTCACGCAAAAATCCACCTTTTTTTACAGGATTTGTCTTACTAAAAGTAAATAATTCCCCACGAACAGCATTTTTAAAGTCAGCAGTTGTTTCATCTTCATTATTTAAGACAGTTCTTGAAAAAGCATTTTGATGTAAAAGCAAATTTTTCTTAGTTCCTATATATTCAGCCATATCTTTATGCACATCAAGATGGTTAGGAGAAACATTTGTCACAACAGCAACATCAGGAGATTTTCTCATTGAAATAAGCTGAAAAGATGAAAGCTCCACCACTGCAACATCGTCACTTGAAATAGTATCAATAATTGGAAGCAAAGCCCTACCAATATTTCCTCCAAGATGAACAGTTTTTCCACTTTTTTTAAGGATTTCACTAATTAAAGTTGTAGTTGTAGTCTTTCCGTCCGACCCAGTGACAGCGTAAATTTTACAAGGACAAAGGTCAAAAAACACTTCCATTTCGGAGGTTATAACAACTCCATTCTCTCTAGCTTTATCAAACAATGGGTTTAGAAAATACATTCCCGGTGTGCGGAAAGTAATGTTTGAATTGTAAACTCCCTCAAAATAATTCTCACCAAGGGAAAAGTTCGCACCTAGTTTTTTTAATTCTTCATATTTATCCGAGCCAAAGCCCTCAACATCTTTTTTATCACAAACAGTTACATTAATTCCTTTTTTAAGAAACATTTTAATCAAATCAAAGTGACTTACACCCGCTCCAATAAAAGCAACTTTTTTATTTTTAATGGAATTAAATAATAAATCTATTTTAGAAAAGTTTTCCAATAAAACCAATCCTCTCAAAAAATATAATATTGTCATTTAAACATACAAATTTATTTTACCATATTTTTAAAATAAATGCAACTTTTACTTACGCATTTTAAAAAAAAATTTCTAATTTGTAAATTTATTTGTATAATATGTAAAATTATCTTGATGTATGCAAAAAAAACTTGAAAATGTAAAATTTATGTTATATAATATTTATGTTAATGGTAGTTAGTTATATTTTACTAGCCATATTGTTATCAGAAAATGTTAACCTATTTTTGAAAGGACAGGTTTTATTAATGAAGTTTAATGAAAAGTATATGCTTAACCCTGCTACAAGTGTTGCTCCACTTGGAATTATTGCTATGAGAGGAGCTTCGGAACTCGGCGGCAAAATTGATGAATATCTTAAACTATGGGCGGAACAAGAAGGTTTTAATCGCGACACATTTTTAATTGAGAATGATTGCCCTCGTTTCCAATCGGGCGACGGAAAAGGACTTTTAAAGTCTACTATTCGTGGAGATGACCTTTATATTATTTGTGATGTTGGAAATTACAATTGCAAATATGAAATTTTTGGTAATACAAACTGCATGTCCCCTGACGACCATTTCCAAGATTTAAAGAGAATTATTCAAGCTGCTTCGGGTAAAGCTCACAGAATTAATTTAATCATGCCTATACTTTTCGGCGGACGTCAACATAGACGTAACTATCGTGAATCTCTTGACTGTGCTGTTGCATTGCAAGAGCTTGAAACAATGGGTGTAAGTAACATTGTTACTTTCGACGCTCATGACCCTAGAGTACAAAACGCTATTCCATTAATGGGATTTGATAACGTTATGCCTAGTTATCAAGTATTAAAGTCCCTTTTACAAAAATTCCCTGACATTAAAATGGACAAGGATAATTTCATGATTATCAGCCCTGACGAAGGTGCAATTAACAGAAATATGTACTATGCTTCTGTTCTTGGAGTTGACCTTGGAATGTTCTATAAACGCCGTGACTATTCTACAATTGTTAACGGAAGAAACCCAATTGTTGCTCACGAATATTTAGGTAACGATGTTGCTGGAAGATCTGTTTTCGTTGCTGATGACATTATTTCTTCTGGTGAATCAATGCTTGATCTTGCTTACGAGCTTAAAAAGAGAAACGCAAAAGATATTTATGCTTACGGAACTTATTCTATTTTCACTAGTGGTTTGGAAAGTTTTGATAAAGCTTATGAAGAAGGAATTATTAGCGGAGTTCTTGGTACCAACTTAACTTATATTTCTGATGAATTAAGAAAAAGAGAATGGTTTATCGAAGTTGATTGTTCAAAATACATTACTTACTTTATTTTGGCTTTAAACCACGATATTTCCATTAGTACTATTGTTGACCCACACGAAAGAATTCAAGCACTTCTTAAAGAATACGGCAAAAAATAGCGGGGAGCCCCCGCTGGCACTTCGCGTTATTACTTTGTGATAACTGAGATTTTGTTTTCGCGGTTTATATTTTTGATGTGACTTTTCTGTTATTACACGGGGACCCCCGCTGGCATTTCACGTTATTACTTTGTGGTAACTGAGATTTTGTTTTCGCGGTTTATATTTTTGATGTGACTTTTCTGTTATTACACGGGGACCCCCGCTGGCATTTCACGTTATTACTTTGTGATAACTGAGATTTTGTTTTCGCGGTTTATATTTTTGATTTGACTTTTTCTGTTATTACACGGGGACCTCCGTTGGCATTTCAAATTATTACTTTGTGGTAACTGAGATTTTGTTTTCGCGGTTTATATTTTTGATATGACTTTTCCGTTTTTATACGGGGAGCCACGCTGGCATTTCGCGTTATTACTTTGTGATTGCTGAAATTTATCTTACACTTTATGTTATAAAGTTAATTATTTTAATTTAATAATGATTATTAGCTGTGCCTAACACATTTATTTGTTGTTTTTCACAGCTATTTTTTTATATTAGAAAAGCAAATTATTCAATTTCACAAATCCGCCTGATAAGTTTTTTGTAAATTATATGTTTTATTCATAATTTGTTAAATTATTGTTAATTTTAATGAATAAATTATTAATATATTGTAAACAAATTATTAAAATTATTGACTTTTTCGACATATTTCGCTATATTTAAATCAAAGACATATACAGTCATATTCAATTTATATATCTATCACATATTAACAATGTTCTTTGTAGACAGGATGTGTATTTTTATGAAAAAATTAATTGGTTTGCTAACAACAGTCATGCTTATTTTTGCAATTCTCCCAACAATGACAGTTTTTACAGCTGAAACATCAGAAGAAACAGATTCGACAACAGTGGTAGCTAATGAAATTGATTTTAGCGAACCTATAAGAGTTGGCTATTATAGTAATTTTATAGATATTATCGAAAACATTGATAGTTTAAACAACAAAGGCTATGGTTATGAAATATTTCAAAAAATTTCTGAACGAAGTGGTTTGGAATTTGAATTTGTACCCATTGCTGACAGTATGATTGATGCTGTTACTAGCGGATATGTTGATGTTGGAGGATTTAACACAAAAACTGAAAATAGAACTGAACAGGTTCTATATTCTCAAACTGAATTTAGCAAAACTTACCTTGCTCTTATGACAAAAGATATGGACATGCGTTATCAAGATATAGAAGCAATTGATGGAAGTACCGTTGCAGTTTATGATGAAAATATTGGCGTTGATATGCTTAATAGATTTTGTGCTAATAATAACATTTCTGTGGAGTATGTTTATGCTGAAACTACTGATTATATGGAACTGGACACTGATTTTTATATTACATATTCCGAGGATCCACTTTCAAAAGAACTTAATAATGTGTTAAATCTTGGAGTTTTTAGTTTGTTTTTGATTTCAAGTTTTGAAAATGAAGAATTACTTGATAAAATTAATGATTTCTTTTTGGAAATAGTTTATACTGAAGGTAACTTCTTTATGGAACTTGAAGAAAAATACCTTGCAGGAAATACAGAAATGAATCACCGTGGTTTATCTAATAAAGAAGTTGAAATATTGCAACAACGACCACTTGAAGTTGGTTACCTCTCACACTATCGACCTATAACTTACACGAATGAAGATGGCGAAGCCGATGGTGCTATGGTAGATACATTAAATATTTTTGCCGAAAAATATGGATTTGAGGTTAATTATCACCCTTATACAATTTATGACCCACCAGAAGTTTATCAAGATTTTGATATCTTACTTTCACTTTATGGCGATCGTGAAGTTACTGATGAGTTTTTTGATGCAAGTGATCCATACTACCTTATTCCGGTATATTCTCAAGTAAATCTTGATTTACATGATTCTATTAACAGAGAAGACATAATAGCTGGAAACCCTACTATTGGGACTTTAAAGTATCAAACATTAGATTTCCAATCTTTTCTTGATGTATATCCAAATGCTGAATTTATATATTACGATTATTTTGATGAGATGCTAGATGATTTTTCTGAAAATAAAGTTAGTATGCTAATTTCTACGGAAAGTGCAGTTACTTATGCTGAACTTTATTTAAAAGATATGAATAGATCTACCCTTCATACCGACGCAGAAATTCCTATGCAATT
>CAYJLB010000038.1:0-20252 GCA_964370845.1 uncultured Oscillospiraceae bacterium | reverse complement strand
GCTTCTTGGTCGGGTGATAGTGCGAAATTGTTCATACAATATTTAAATCATGTAATGGAGCATCTTAAAAAGCAAGCTACTTATTTAAATCAATGTTCAGATTATCTACGAACTTCAGCTAACAAAATGAAACAAGCTGAACAAAATGCAAACAGTGCAGCTAAAAAAATATAACTAAATAACCTACGAAAGGAATGATTTTTTATATGTCAACTAGTGTAAATATGGGGCAAATTAAAATGATTGCCAGCGAATTTGAAAAAATAAGTGCTCAATTATACCAAAACGAGAAAAAATTATCCGAACTTATGAGTGAACTTTCAACAGTTTGGACAGGCGAAGCAGCTTCAAGTTATTTACGAGCTTATCAAGATACACTTCCCGAACTGCAACAAATGACTAAATTAATGTCAAATACAGGGCAAACCCTAAACACAATCGCAGCAAATTACGGAAAATCAGAAAGCTCTGTAAACGATATGATTAAATCCACTCTTACAAAAGGTTAAACCTTAGATTAAACAAAAAAATCTGAAAGGAATGATTATTTTATGGCAAATGAAGGAACAATGAAGGTAAACGTCGCGAAGCTTAGAAGCTTAGCCTCCGAAATGTCTAAAATTTATAGTTCATATACAAACAGCTTGCAACAAGCAGCAAAGGAAACTGAAAAACTTAAAAGCAACTGGTCAGGTACTGCTGCAAACGCTTTTGTTGCCACATACAATCCTTTAAGTGCAAAATGCAACGATTATATGAACACTCTTGCTAAAACAATTAATGTTCTTAATGAAGTTGCTGACACTTATGAAGCAAGTGAAGCAGCTATTGAAACTGCTGCTGAAAAACTACCGTCGTTACCTACTAATACTATGTCTTAGGGGGGATTAATTTGAGTGTATACAAAGTGTCCTATGACCTTTTAAAACAACAATCGGAAGCTCTTACAAAAGTTGCTACTAAAATAAATACCCACGGTGATGACCTTATGTCAGTGAGTAATTCATTAGCAGTAAATACAGCTTTTGGTGATTTTCGCAACGATATTAAAAAACTTAGTTCTTATTTAGAAGAATTTTCAACTGTAATAAATGCTTGTGGACTTGTTTTAGGGGCAATTCAAGAAGCTTATCAAAATCAAGAAACCACCCATGTTAAAAGAGCACAAGAAACAAAAGTTTATAAACGAGATTTTTATAAACAACCAGTTGTAATTATTGTGCAAGATACAGGTTCAGATGCTCCTATTAGTTCTAGCGGCGGTGGAGCAAGTTATGCTAACACTTCCTCGGGAGGCGGTTATTCCGCAGATACAGGAAGCTCAGGCGGTTACAGTGGAAGCACTTCAAGCGGTTCAACTTCATCTACTACTGCAAGTGATGTTGGTGAAAGAATTAGCGGTTTAAATAACACTAGTGGAAGCACTACTACAGGAGGTACTACTGCTGGAAATACTTCCTTTGGCGGTAGCGGAACTGGTGGAACTACTCCAACTGGAGGTTTTGAAGCTCCTTCTGGTGGAAATACAACTGGCGCATCACAACCTGACATAAACATAACTAATATTTATGTTGAAAGTCCCGAAATGTCAACTCCTGATGTTTCTGGTGGAGGAATTTCCGCTGGTGCAGCTGCTGGAATTGGTGCTGGCGCTGCCGCAGTGGGTGCGGGAGCAGCCTTTGCAGCTTCTAAAATTAAAAATAAAATTAAAGCTAACAAAAATGCAAATGATGAAGAATTTGTTGAAACAACACCTGAGGTAGAATATCAAGCTCCACAAAACAATAGTGATTTCATTGACCCAGAAGAAGCTTTGAGAATTGCTCGACAAAAGTTAGCTGAACTTGAAGAATCACCTTAAGTTTTGACCCAATCTTAACAAAGGAGGAGTTAAATTGAAAGACATAGAAACTCTTTTAATTGAAGACAACGAGTTAATGTTAGACACAGTTAAAAGAATACTTGTTAGAAATGAATACAAAGTTACCTCCTGTTATAATTTAATTGAGGCTCAAAAAATTTTAGGTGCATTTGATCCAAAAGTTATTATAGTAACAACTGATAGTTTTAATGATGAAATTTTAACTTTTATTAAAAAGAACAAAGAAAATCATCACAGTAAATATTTCTTAGTGTCATCATCAGATAATGAAGTAGAAATGTTAAAAGCGGGTGCTGATGAATGGCTAAAAAAACCATACAAATTAACTGTTCTTTTAACAAGGCTTGAAGTTCTTTGCAGGGAGATTTAATTGTATTTTAAAAAAAGTAGTGATTGAAATTATGTCAATCACTACTTTTTATTATTTATTTATTTTGTACAAGTTGCAATCGCTTCGATTTCGCAAAGAACTCCTCTTGGCAATTCTTTTACAGCGACACAGCTTCTTGCTGGTTTTGAAGTAAAGTATTTAGCGTAAACTTCGTTAAACTCAGCAAAATCCGACATATTAGCAAGAAAACAAGTTGTCTTAAACACATTTTCATATGTAAGTCCAGCAGCTTCTAAAATTGCACCTACATTTTTACAGCTAAGGTCAGCTTGTTCAGTTATCCCATCAGGAATTTCCCCAGTTTCAGGGTTAAGCGGAATTTGTCCAGAAGTATAAACAAAACCGTTTACTTCATACCCTTGTGAATATGGACCGATTGCCCCTGGGGCATTTTTTGTTGCAATAATTTTCATTTTATTTTTCCTTTCAGATTGTTATTTTTATCTAGTTCGCCTTTGCGACATTACAATTACAAACGGTACGTCAAGGACACCGTCCCTACAATTGCGATAAAAGCAAGAGCAGAGCCCTTGCCCTACAGCAAAATCCGACCTCGCAGAAACAAAGTTTACCTCTTTTACTTTATCTAGTGCGGGCAAGTCAGCGGGGACGCCCCGTCGGGTATGGATGCAACGTCACGTTCCCTCGCGGGTAGAAATTACAAACGGGAGGGCAAAGACGCCGTCCCCTACAATTGCGATAAAAGCAAGAGCAGAGCCCTTGCCCTACAGTAAAATCCAACCTCGCAGAAACAAAGTTTACTTCTTCTACTTTGTCTAGTGCGGGCAAGTCAGCGGGGACGCCCCGCCTATTTGTAGTTGATTATTTCGTATTGATTTTCTTTTAATGTGCTTACTATCTCATCAGCGTGGTCTTTATTCCTTGTTTCCATTCTAATCCTCAAGAAACAAGAATTAATATCCATGTCCTCATCAGAACGGTCATATGAAACTGAAACCACATTCGCACCGTGCCCAGCAATTATGGAAGAAACATTTTGAAGTTGACCAGGTTTATCGGACAATGCAACAGTAATGTCAATAGTTCTTCCAGCCTTTAAAAGACCTCTGCTAATCACTCTTGACAAAATATTTACATCGATATTTCCACCCGAAACAACACATACAACGTTTTTATTTTCAACGTCAATTTTATCAAACATAACCGCTGCAACAGCTACTGCACCAGCACCTTCAGCAATCATTTTATGCTTTTCAATTAATTCCAAAATAGCAGAAGAAATTTCATCATCGCTTACTGTAACAATTTCATCTACATAATCTTTACACATATCAAAAGTTATGCAACCAGGGCATTTCACTGCAATTCCGTCCGCAATAGTTGCAACGTGAGGAAGGGCAGTTTTTTCACCTTTTTCCATAGAGTTTATCATTGAAGGCGCACCAGCCGCCTGCACTCCGTATACTTTTGTATCAGGGCTAAGAGTTTTTATAGTGTAAGCCATTCCGCTAATTAAGCCACCACCGCCGATTGGAACTACAACAGCATCAATTTTTTTCAGTTGTTCTAATATTTCAAGGGCGATTGTCCCCTGTCCAGCGATTACGTCTTCATCGTCATAAGGGTGGATAAAAGTGCTTCCTTGTTCATTATGCAACTTCAATGCATGTGCATAAGCATCGTCATAAACGCCCTTTACAAGCACTACTTCAGCACCATAGCTTTTTGTTGCTTCAACCTTTGAAATTGGCGCTCCGTCAGGAATACAAATTGTTGCCTTAATTTTATTTTCTTTAGCAGCAAGGGCAACTCCTTGTGCATGATTTCCCGCTGAACAAGCGATAACTCCCGCTTTTTTTTCTTCCTCGGACAGCTGTGACATTTTAAAATAAGCTCCACGCAATTTGAAAGAGCCAGTATTCTGCAAATTTTCACTCTTTAAGTAAACATTGCCTTTTTTATTGATTGAGGGTGCGTACACAAGGTCAGTACGTTTTACAACTTTCTTCAAAACATAAGACGCTTTGTACACTTTATCTAAAGTTAACATAACTACTCCTTTTATTATAAATTTATTTTAAGATTAATTTGTATATTATAGCACACTAAAGCATAATTGTCTACAAATTTTATTGGAATTTTAATAATTACAAACTTTAAGTATTTACATAGGAATAATATCTACCTTTTTTCTCTAAAAGTTCTTTTGGACTGCCCATTTCTACTATCTCCCCACCGTCCATGACAATAAGTTTGTCACACGAACTAATTGTGGAAAGCCTATGAGCAATAATAAACGCTGTTTTATTTTCCATTATTTTAGCAGATACATTTTTTATATTCTTCTCAGTAATTAAGTCAACATTAGAAGTCGCTTCGTCAAAAATATAAACATTCGGATTAGTAAGCATTGCCCTTGCTATAACTAAAAGTTGAATTTGCCCCTCTGAAATAGCAGTATTTTCATAGGAAAGCAAGGTCTTATACCCGTCCTCAAGGTTTTCGATATATTTATCCATCATAACTTCTTTTATGGAAGCTTTTGTTTTTTCTTCGTCAAATTCTTTTAAACCGTAGCTTACATTTTGCAAAATATCCATATCGAATAGGAAATTCTCTTGCAACACAAGTCCAAAATTTGTACGCAAATTATCTAAATTGTACTCTTTTATGTCCTTTCCGTCAACCAAAATCCTACCCTCACTAACGTCATAAAAACGCATAAGCAAGCTAATTAGTGTAGTTTTTCCGCAACCTGTGTGACCTAAAATACCGACTTTTTCACCCGCTTTTACTTCAAAATTAATATTTTTCAGCACTTTTTTACCTTCTACATAAGAAAAAGATACATTTTCAAACTTAATATTTCCCTTTAAATCAACATTTTCTGTAAGAAGCTCTGGTTCAGTTTCTTCATTTAATATATATAAAATACGCTCTGATGATGAAATTGCAGATTGAATAGTATTGTAAACGTTAGCAGTTTCAACAATCGGCCCCATAAACTGCTTTGAATAGACAACAAAAGCACTCACTGCACCAACAGAAATTCTTCCTCCTATAACAAAAAAGCTACCGAAAATCGCAATGAGGAAAAATCCAATATTGCTGATTATGTTTGTTGTTGGCATCATTAAACCAGCGGAATATTCAGATTTAAAAGCTGATTCATTATATTCATCACTTATTTTTTCAAACTCAACATAATTTTTATCCTCTAAAGAAAACATTTTTACAGTTTTTTCTGCTGAGAACATTTCCTCTACATTAGAAGTCATTTTTGCAAGCTTCGCCTTACTAGTTCTAAATAATTTCTTTGTGAATTTACTTCTTTTATTGGTTGCAATCGCCATAATTGGAGCGATTATCAAATAAATAAGAGTTAACTCCAAATTTGTAGTAAACATCATCGCAAGTGAACCTACTATCATAATTAAACCAGCGAAAATTACCATAATTTCCCCAGAAATTGCATTGCTTATCTGCTCAATATCAATGGAAACACGGTTAATTATATCTCCCCTATTTGTGTCCTCAATAAAAGAAACTCGAAGCTTTAACAAGCGAGAAAAAACGTCCTGCCTTAAATTTGCAATGACTTTTTGTGTCATTCTAATAAAAATGCTGTTCCGTATGAAATCACATGCACAGCCAAAAAGTGACAACCCTACAGCGGTTAAACATAAATTTATTATTACACTCATTTCAAAATTTTGCCCAACTAATAAATCCACAATTTCCTCTGTATACCTTGGAATTGCAAGATAACAAATATTTGCAGCAAACAATAAAATCAACACAATCACAAGCTTTATTGGACTTTTTAATAAGTAAGGAAGTAATAATTTTATCATTGCAAACAAGTTTTTAGACTGATTACTTGTTGACAAGTTTTTAGACTGGTTATTTTTAAGATTTTTGTCATTTTTATTATTTATACTTTTTTTACTCATCAAAAATTCCTCCTTCCACTGATTGCAATAAAACTAAACTTTTGTAACATTCATTTGTTTTTATCAGATTTTCGTGGTTATCAAAACCTGTGATTTTTCCGTCCTCTAAAACCATAATTTTATCTAAATTTTTAACTGAGTCAACTTTATTTGAAATATAAATAACAGTTTTATCAAACTTTTCAATTGATTTGTTAAGCTTTTCGTTAGTTTTAGTATCTAAAGCAGAAGAAACGTCATCTAGAACAAAAATATCAGGGTCATTATAAAATAATCGTGCAAGATTAATCCTTTGACGCTGTCCGCCCGATAAATTTGTACCGCTTTGTCTTATATCATATTGCTTTCCTGTAGTTTGAATAAAGTCGGAAACCTGTGCATTTAAAATTGCACGTTCAAAAAGCCCCTCATGAAAAGGTTTGTCAAGAACGATGTTTTTCTCTATACTATCTGTGAAAATGTCGAAATTTTGTCTTGCTATACTTATGTTTTTACTCAAAATTTCACTTTTTGTTGTTCTTACATCATAACCATTGACATAAATATCACCTTTATAATCGTTATAAATCCCTGTCAAAAGTTCAACTAAAGTAGTTTTTCCACAACCTGTTTTTCCTATAATAGCAATGCTTGTTCCTCGTTGAATTTTAAAGGAAACATCGTCCAAAATTTTTCTCCCGTCAAATGAAAAGGATAAATTGTTTACTTCAACTGCAAAAGCATTTTCTTTTATCGCTTCAACATTTTCTTTTGTGGTAGGTTTAATTGACAATATTTGGTGGATACGTTTAGCACTCGCGTCCGCCCTTGAATATCTAACCATTACACGAGAAAGCCCTACCATCGCCTGGATAAATAGATTTATGTAAACAACAAGGGTTGTCAATGAAATTGGGTCAATATTCCCGGATTGCAACCTAAAGGCACTAATTATTAAAATTGCCACAAGGCTAACTTTTGAAATTAATGACACAACTGGCGATAAAGCTGAAGTTGCCATATTTGCAACCACTTGAGCTTGGTAAATTTTGTCAACTTCCACTTGAAAAACATCTTCTTCATGTTTTTGTTTAGCAAAAGATTTTATTGTTTTAATTCCAGTGATTGATTGGCGAATTATTGAGGAAGTAGTGTCAATTTTTTCCGATACAACTTTAAACCATTTCCCAGTAAACTTAAAAATCACAAGGCTTATTGTTATAATAATTGCCATTGTAGCAAGCATAACTAATGTAATATAAGGGTCAATTGTTAGAGCAACAACAATTCCTCCTATTGCAAGCAAAACGCATCGCACAAGCATTCTCATTGCTATACCGATAAACTTTGAGATTGACTCAACGTCATAAACTACCCTAGTTGTCAAACTTGAGTAAGAAATATCTTTCAAGTCGCTTATAGTAAGTTTATTTTTATGGACGTAAAATGCTTTTCTTATATCATTTCCAATATTCTCCGAGGTTTTAGTAGCTTCGTACGCCGCATAAGCATTTGCACCAAAAGTGAACACTACTATAAATAACAAAACAATTGACAACATAATTATTCGATTATAATCCAGTGTCGTAGTGGCAACTCTTAGAATTTCCGATAGCAATAAGGGTAGAGCAATGTCTGACGTTCCTCCGAGAAACTTCGAGGCACTTCCTCTAAAAATCTTAAAATAGTATGGCTTAAAAAAGCTTTTTAAATTATTCAAAAATGTTCTCCTTCCAATATTGTTCCACCAAATGTTGAAACGTTCAATTTTAATTATAGTTTTTTTAACAAGTATTGTCAATATTAAAATAAAGCGAACAAAAAAACCTTTAAAAGATTACTTTTAAAAAAAACCTCATTTACTCATTTTTATAACCATTCCTTTCTGCACGTTTTAATAGCACTAAAGTTCTTTGACGAATAAGCACAAAACTGCGGTTAGAAGATTTATTTTCAAACTTTAAATACAATAACATTATAATAGTACAACTAAACAAAAGTATATGTTGCTTTGTTACCTGTTTATATGGATAGTAATTTATCACGCAAAAATGTATTTGTAAAATAATATAATTAATTAACGATTGATACACATTTTAAGGTTATATAATTAAATTTATTAACTTATAAATAATATATTTTCTATTTTTATGTGATATATGTTATATTTCAGTATAATAAAACATCGTTTTAATTAATTATTGTACAAAACGTTAATTTTGAAAAATAGCTATATAAATAATACTCATGTAACTTTAATATAACCTTTTAATGTTAGAATGAATAAGCGATAAAGAAAACATAAAACGCAAGTATACTTAAACAATTATCATTCAAATTGTTTCGAATACGGAAACTATGTACTTTAATCTCACCACAAACTACAACTCACAATTTGAAAGGAAAAATTAAAATGAAAATTAAGAAAAATCATTTAGCGAAATTCTTCACTTTTACTCTATCACTTTTAATGGTAGTAGTAGCACTCCCATTCACATCTTTTGCAGAAGGTGTTGAACCTGCGGCGGTTCAAGAACACAATGTAACTTTCACAACTGATGGAAATGGTACTTTAACCTCTGGCGGGAACGAAATAGATTCACCTACTGAAACATATCAAAACGAAACTTTACTTCTAACAAATACTTATGTTGCAGGATTAACTCCTGTGGCTAATGAGGGTTACTCTTTTACTCACTGGACATATAGAGTTGGAGATACTGATTATCAAGTTAATACATTACCAAGTAATTTAAAAGTTACTCAAGATATTACTTTTACAGCTGTATTTACTGCTCAACACACTGTAACTTTCACAACTGATGGAAATGGTACTTTAACAGAAACTATCACTACTGGTATTATCAGCAAAGACTATAGTTATGTTGATGGTAGCCTTCTTATCCATAATACTTTTGTTGCTGGTTTAAAACCTGTAGCTAACGATGGTTACACTTTCTTACATTGGGAATATTCTGTTGATGGTATCACTAAGCAAGTAGAAACTTTACCAAAAGATTTAGAAGTTACTCAAGGTATGACTTTTACTGCTAAATTTCTTGCTGACAAATATATAGTAAATTTTGTTGCTGGTGAAAATGGTTCATTAACTACAAATAATATCGAATTTTTTAAAGACACAACACACCAATATGATCATGGAACTTTATTACTAAATAATACATATGTTCCAACATTAGAACCAGTTGCTGACGAAGGCTACACTTTCTCACACTGGGAATATGTAAATAATGGTGTTACTAAAATTACATCTGAATTACCAAAAGAATTCGCTGTTACTTCACCAAACACTTTTACAGCTATATTTACTGCTGTACACAATTTAACTTTCACAACTGACGGAAACGGTACTTTAGAAAATACTACTGGTGTTTTAAATTACACTTTACCAGAAACAACTTTAATTCTTACAAATACTGTAGTAGATTTCCCTACTCCTGTTGCTAAATCTGGTTATGAATTTGCTTCTTGGACTTTTGTTTATTTAGATACTGAATATACTATTACTGGTTCTACTAAACAAGATATTGCAGCTGCTTTAGGACATGACTTATCTATCTTACATGACATTACTTTAACTGCAAACTTTAAACAAGTTCAAACTGTATCACAACTTTTCACTGTAACTGTAAATAGATACAATCAAGACACTAACGAATTAATTGATAGTCAAGTTATTGCGACTGGAAACACTGGCACATACGACGTTCCTGATGCTTACTTATCACACAATGACCTAGTGTACGTTTCACACACTGGCGACTTAAACGGTTCTTTTGGCTCAGAAAACATCGTAATCAATATCTACTTTACTGCAGAAGTTGTTACTGATGAAACTACTGGAACTACTCCTGAAACTGAAGAAACAACTGGAACAGACGAAAATGAAGATGTTTTAGATAACGAAGTTCCTCTTGCTCCTCCTCCAACAAACGAAGAAGATGAAGAAGAAATTCTTGATGAAGAAACACCTCTTGCAGTTCCAGCAACTAATGATAACGGAAATTCTAGCGGACTATTTGCAATCAGCGGAATTACTTCACTTTTAGCTCTAGTTTTTGTTAAATTCCTAAAAAGCAAAAAAGAAGAAGCTTAATAAGAATTATTAATCAAAATTTAAAGTAAAATTAAAACGGTTGAACCAAAACTAATTAAAGTTTCGGTTCAACCGTTATTTTTACACTTTACAAATTGAGTTTAAATTGAAAATCCAATTGCTCGCACCTTACCCGTTTTCAAGTATGAGAAATTAACATTAAAAACTTGCAATTGTGATAGTTTTGTGATATTATTATTTAGTAAGGTTATCAAATATAAATTTTCGATAATTTATATGAAATGATATTTAATTTGTGCAAGTATTATCTGGCAAATTCACATATAAAGATGGTAACCATTGTGGCGTAGATTAATATTTGTTACTATTAAACACATTAAGACAAACAAATCACAACTGTTAAAAACTAATTTTAGATTTTTGACAGTTTTTTATAAAAAAGGAGGTATATTATGTATTGCGTATATTGTGGACATAAAAACGAAGACGGTATTAACACTTGTGGAAAATGTGAAGTTGAATTAAAACCTTTGATTGACATTGAATCATTATCCTACACAAAATTACCTGCCGATTATGCAGATGTAATTAAACAAGGTAAAGCTGGACTATTTGGCAAAAGCAACTTAAAACATTTCACAGGACTTATTGAAAGTGGCAGTGTTGAGTATGCACAACTTAGGGTCGAAGCGTACTATATCGATGATTCTAAAACTGATTCAGAGGGTGACAGAGTATTAGAAAGTTGCTGTAAAATTCAATCTCTTGACTGTGATCCGATTATTCAATCAGCTCAGCCTATTGACAAATTTAAGCCTGATAATATGACGGAAGCTTATTTAATTCGTGTATCTTTTAAGAAAAAATTTAAGTATATGGTTATTGAATCCCTTGATTCTAGTTATTTAATTGAAAATGTAAAGGGAATAATCAAATTTAAAGATTATGAATTATTTGATAGACCGCTTCCATATAATGAAAACCCTGGTTTATTAGATAAAGCTATTAGCAAGGGAATTGATTTTATCGCAAGTAAATTTAGTAAAGATAATTAAGTTTTAGCTATCCCCTATTTTTACATAAGGGATAGCTTTTTGTTATCTATTTTTGTTTTTTAATTCATGCTTATTATAATTGACTTATTTATGGAAAATTTGTATAATTATAGGTAGACTTAATTGTATTAATATGATAAAGTTAATTAATTCAACATATTGTTTGAAAGGAAAATTTGAAAAATGAAAAAATTTTTAGCAATGATTTTAGCTCTAACTGTTACAATAAGCTTTACTGCTTGTAGTGACGAATTTTGGGAAGAAGAATACGACGAAGACGGCAATTTAATTGAAAACTATGACGATGATTATGAAAACTCTTTTGAGGGAGAAAGTACAGGAACTGACTGGGCAATGTACTGGTATCTTTGCGGAAGCGACCTTGAAACTTATGGAGGTGCGGCAACTGACGACCTTTTTGAAATGATGGACGTTGAACTTCCTGAGGGAGTGAAAATTGTTATTCAAACGGGTGGTGCTTTAGAATGGCAAAATAATTTCGTAAGCTCAGAAGTTATGCAAAGATATGTTTATGACCACAATGGACTTAACTTAATTGAAGAAGTTGACAATGCTAGTATGGGTGACCCTAATACTTTGGTTGACTTTTTATCTTTTGCTGAAGAAAAATACCCTGCTGATAGAACTATGGTAAACTTTTGGAATCATGGCGGTGGTTCAGTTACTGGGGCTGCATTTGATGAACTTTTCAACAATGACTCTTTGACTCTTGAAGAACTTCACTCAGCTTTTGAAAATGTTTATGGCACTGGCTCACAAGATTACCCTGTTGATATTGTTGGCTTTGACACTTGTTTAATGGCTACATTTGCTACAGCTAACACTTTTTCTGATTTCTCAAACTACTTAGTTGCATCAGAAGAACTTGAACCAGGTAACGGTTGGTATTACACTGGAATTATGGACGCTTTAGCTGAAAATCCTACAATTCACCCAGAAGAACTTGGACAAGTAATTTGTGATACTTTTGTTTACGGTTGTGAACTCGCTGGAACTGAAGATGAAATTACTCTTTCAGTAACCGACTTGTCAAAACTTGCACCTGTAGTTGAAGCATATGACAATTTTGGCCTACAAGCTTTAGATTATGCAGTTAATCAAGACACAGCTATCTTTACTAGAATGGCGAATGTTGCTAACAGTGTTGAAAACTATGGCGGAAACACTCGTGAACAAGGTTATACAAATATGATGGATATGGGACAATTTGTACAAAACTTAGAAGAATATTTCCCTGAGGAATCTAGCGCTGTAATTGATGCGTTAAATGATGCGGTTGTTTATAAAGTAGGTAGCGTTTATCGTCCGGACGGAATGGGACTAGCAAGTTACTTCCCTTATGACGGCGAATTTGACACTTTTATGGAATATTCAATGGTTTCTCCATCAGTTTCCTTTAATTTCCTTTATCACTACGCTTTAACAGGAACTTTTGATGACAATGGTATGAACTACTTAAACACAATGCTTAATTATCAAGAAGAATCTATTCCTGAATTAGAAACTCTTGAAACTGCTGACCTTGGGTGGGAAGATATTGCTTTATATGTAGATGATGAAGGACTTGCTACTATGGAACTTGGTCCTGAGGCTTATGACATTCTTTCTTCGGTAACTTTTGAGCTTTATTATGCACCAGCTGAAGGTGATGTTTTACTTTCACTAGGAACTGATAATGATATTATCGCTGACTGGGACAACGGTATTTTCAAAGATAATTTCCGCGGAGTTTGGGGACATATTGATGATGCAATTTGTTATATGGAAATCGTTTATGAAGGCGATGATTACAACGAATATGCTGTTCCTGTATTAATAAATGGTGCTGAATACAATTTAACAGTTGTTTATGACTTTTTGCGTGAAGAATTTATTATTCTTGGTGCAAGAAAAGCATTAACTGAAGATGGTGCAGCAGACAAAAATATGTACTTATTACAAGAGGGCGACGTAATTGAAACTATTCACTATGCAAACGATATGAACTCTGATAGTGAAGAACTTATTCCATTTGTTGCTGATGAAATCGTATATTCCGCTAACACTACATTCAACGAAGGTGCTTTATTCGACGGATATTACTTTATGGTTTATGTTATGACAGATGCACAAGGAAACATTTCTACTTCTTCTGTTGCAACATTTGAAATGTATGAAGGTGAAATTTACACATCAGTAGATTAAAAAAGGGATTTTCGGAAAGGAATTAGCAAATAAATGAAAAATAAGAAAATATTAGCATTAATAATAGCTACTTTAATCGCAACTTTTTCTCTTACAGGTTGTTCAGTAGTTGAGTGGTTACTTGAAGAAGAAACTACGGGAGTATCTGTAGACGGAAATTCTCCAGCTAACGGAGAATATGAAAAACTTGAGCGAACTGATGATGATTTTACTCAAGATGAAGGCGAAGTTGAAAACTTAACTACTGTAATTGAGGGAAGATATAACGGTTTAGAAGTTTTCGAACCACAAGGCGAACTTGACGAAAACCCAAACAAAACTATTACAAGAAGCACCACGTCCATTCCACAAATTCGTGGAACTGACATTTATGGAAACACTTTGGGCGATGAATTTTATATGTATAGAAATTTGCTTTCTTCTGTTGAGAAAAAGGCATATGACCAAATTTATCTTGCTGTAATTCAGTGTATTGACACAATCGATGTAGCTGTTGGACTAAATAACACTCAATTCCAAAATGTTTTTTACTCGGTTCAATATGACCACCCAGAAATTTTCTGGCTTACTGGAACTTATCACTATTATTACAACAACCAAGGGTTACTTACAAGCGTTACTTTTGAATTTAATGATCTAGTTCACGATATAAGACAAAATTATGCAAATTTCCATGCTGCAGCTTTAGGAATTGCTTTAACTGCATCCAATTTGCCAAACGAAGTTGAACAAGTTAAATATGTAAATGACCATATTACAAATGTTACTCAATACGTTGCTGGTTCACCTTATAATCAAACTGCTTACAGCACATTTGTTAATGCACAAACTGTTTGTGCTGGTTATGCAAAGGCTTTCCAATACTGTATGCAACTACTTTCTATTCCCTCAACTTTTGTTGTAGGTTTTGCTGGTGAACGTCACGGTTGGAACATTGTTGAACTTGATGGAGAATATTATAATGTTGACGTAACGTGGAATGACCCATCTTCAAATGACCCTAGTTACTACGATTACAGTTATTTTAATATTACTGATTCACAAATTTCTGCTGACCACCAAAGAATTGAATCTTCCGTTTATCTTCCTGCTGCTAATGGAACAAAATATTCTTACAACAACTATTTTAATGGCAATGCTTATGGCTCTGACTTCTCAAATTACTCTGCATATACACAGCCAGTTCCATTTATTGGAGATTTAGTTGCTCAAAGCCTAAACTCAAATCAAGTTGTTGAAACTACTGCTACAACTGTTCAAACCACTACTCAAGAGGAAGAAAACGATTGGTTTGATGATGATGACAGCGACGAAACGCAAGTAACTACAACTGCTGACGACGACGGTGGAAACTGGTATGATGATTGGGACACTGATTCCGATGATGATACAAGCGAAACTACTACTGCTACAACAACTTATGACGATAGCGATAATAATTCAGATGATGATTTTAACTGGGACGATTACTTCGAAGATGATACATACATTGATGATGACGATTTTGACTGGGAATCATATTACAACTCATTCTTTGACATTGATACTGATGATAATATAGTTTCTGATGATGATTCTGACAATGACTACGATTATCTAACAGACGGTTTCTATGATGAAGAAAGCGGAATTTACTATATGTATGACTGGGAATACGGAGTTTACTATTATTACGAAGAATCTGATGGTTATTACTACGGATTTGATGAAAATGACTGGTCTGTATGGTTTGTTTGGCTAGGCGACGGCTGGTACTACTTATAAAAAATTTGAGTGATGAAGCATTATGTTTCATCACTCTTTTTTTCTTTGGTGCGGCTCGCCGTATTAAATTAAGTCCACACTATTGATATACCTCGCAGAAACAATACTTTCCAATTTCACTCTGTACGGTGCGGGCATGGGGGCGGCGGCTCGCCGTATGTGCCTTTCAGCACATTTACTTTTCAACACTATTTCTGTATAATCAAATTAGTAAAAACTAAAAGCTTATTATGAAAGGTCGTATTTTAAATGACTAGATATATTTTCTTATCTATTATACTGATTATTATATTTGTTCCGATAATAATTTTTCTTGTTTCTTGCAGTTCAAAAACAAATACATCTACTTCTGAAACTTCCACCGAAATAGAAGAAAGCCCGCTGAAAAATTTTTACTACACACGTTCAAGTAGTAATGATTTAGATGAAAATAGTTCCACAGAAACTACTTTTTATCTAAATCAATTTAATAAAAAACTGACCGTGCGTATTGTGGACGATTATGAGGATATTTTTGATGAAAATGCTATGACTTTAACGCAAGAAGAATATAACACTCTTGCAAGTCAGCTAATTGAATTTATTGAAGAATATTCCCTTAAAGAATGGTCGGAATTAGAAGAAAGTGTAACTGAATTTTTTCCAACTGATTCACATTCATCAGCTAGCTTAACCTTTGAACTTAACGGAGTTGAATACAAATGGAACGATTCAAAAAATTTTCCAGATAACTATGGTGATACAATTTCTGCATTAAAACTAATTTTTGACCCTTATTTCTAAAAAAAGTGTAACGAAAATTTCACATTTCGTTACACTTTTAATTTTTATTGAATAATACTTAAGAGAACACCCGCCGCCACAGCAGAACCAATTACACCAGCAACGTTAGGTCCCATTGCGTGCATCAACAAATAGTTTGAAGGAACTTCTTGTTGTCCAACTTTTTGTGAAACCCTCGCCGCCATTGGCACAGCAGATACACCAGCAGAGCCAATAAGTGGGTTAACTTTACCTTTTGTGATAATATACATAAGTTTACCTAGTAGAACACCGGAAGCTGTTCCGATTGCAAATGCAACAACACCAAGTAAAATTACCATTCCAAATTCAGCATTTAGAATTTTGTCAGCTTTTGTAGTTGCACCAACTGTAATTCCAAGGAAGATTGTAACAATGTTCATAAGTTCGTTTTGAGCAGTTTTTACAAGTCTTTCGCAAACTCCACTTTCTTTTAACAAGTTACCAAACATTAGCATACCAACAAGTGGTGCAGAGTCTGGAATTAAGCAGATAATTACAATTGAAACGATAATTGGGAAGATGATTTTCTCAGTTTTTGAAACAGGTCTTAACTGTTGCATAACAACTGAACGTTCTTTTTTAGTAGTAAGTAATTTCATAATCGGTGGTTGGATAATTGGCACTAAAGCCATATATGTATACGCTGCAAGTGCAATTGTACCAACATCGATATTAAATGAGCCTCCACCTAAAAGTATAGTTGAAACATAAATAGCAGTAGGTCCGTCAGCTCCACCTATAATAGCGATTGAACCAGCTTCCGCCGCTGAAAAACCAAGCAACGCTGCTCCAACAAAGGTTAAGAAAATACCAGCTTGCGCCGCCGCTCCAAGTAAAAAGCTTTTTGGATTTGCAATTAATGGTCCAAAGTCTGTCATACAGCCAATTCCAAGGAAGATAAGCGGAGGGAAAATTTGTAATTTTACACCAAGATATAAAATATCTAGCAAGCCACCCTCATGTAAAATCGCCCCGAAATCAATGTCCCCTTGAAATAGTTCAGGGTTATATAAATTCGCATTAGGCAAGTTTGTTAAAAGCATACCAAAAGCAATTGGCAACAATAATAATGGTTCGAATTTTTTAGCAATAGCAAGATAAATAAAAATGAAAGAAATGAGAATCATAATAAGATTCATCCAACCTCCATCTTGAAAAAATGCCGCAAAACCAGAGTCGTCAGCAAGGTTTTGTAAAGTATTTAATAATCTATCAATCATTTAAACGACCAACCTCTCATAAATATTTTGATTTTAAGTAGTTATCTGTTAAAAAGGTCTAGAATTATCTATTAACCCAGCATTTGCCCAGGCAGCACGTCCGCTATTAACATTAGTTTTTCTCACACTTTTCACTGCAAGTTTAACACCACTTTGACTGCTATAAGCCTCAATAGCAGCAGTAATTACAGCAATAACCTCGTCACTAATCCCATCTTCAATAACGGGCTGAGTTTCAGGTTGACTAACAGGGACAGTTTTGGTTACAACAGTTTCAATTTTCACTTCATTTTGCTGTTTGTTAGTTTTATTCTTGAAAAAACTACCAAGAATTTCAACCAAAACAACAAGCAAAACAAGTCCTAGAAAGACTACAACAAGACCGGTTAGTACGACTGCACCGATAAATTCCCCATTCATTTCAGTGGTAGCAGCAAGTACATTAAAATTAATTCCCATACAACTTCTCCCTTAACTAAAAATTTAAAAGAAATTTTTTAATAAAACCAATAATTATTTTTAATTTATTTAGCAATATTTTAATTTCTTTTACGCAACTTGCACAAAACAGTTGCGTACTTTGATTAAATTCTAATGAATTTTCAAAACTAGAACTATTATACACTAAAATCCATTTTTTTTCAATATCTTTTTTGTAATTTTTTACATTTTTTTTAATTTGACAAAATGACTATATTTATGGTAAAATGTTTGTACTAAATCACCATTATCGAAAGGACTGTTTTTAACAAAATGACAATTTTAACCACTGTAGCTGAAACAACTGCTACCGAAGCTACTACAGCTACAACAACCGCACCTGATGTGAGTGTAACACTCGGAAATCTTGAGAGAATTTTGGAGGAGTTTATTAATTCCTTTATTGTTTTCCTACCAACTCTTGTAACTGCAATAATCGTATTAATTCTAGGTTTTATTTTAACTAAAATTTCCCTAAAATTAATTTCAAAAGGGCTTAAAAAAAGCAAAATGGACCCAACAATCCTATCTTTTGTTCGTTCATTTATAAAAGTTGCACTTTATTTAATCGTTTTTGTAATCGTTCTTGCTGTGCTAAATATTCCAACTACTTCAATTGTTGCAGTAATTGGTTCTGCGGGTATCGCAATCGGTCTTGCACTTCAATCCTCTATGGGAAACCTTGCGGGCGGATTTGTAATTCTATTCTCTAAACCATTTGTGGTTGGGGATTATATTAAAATAGCTGACGTTGACGGGACAGTTGATGCAATTTCAATTCTTTACACAAAATTATTGACAATTGACAATAAAGCAATTTTTATCCCAAACGGACAAATTTCCACTGCAACGTTAATTAACTACACTGAGCAAGACGTGCGTAGACTAGATTTGGTGTTCTCAATAGCTTATGAAAATGACTTTAAAAAGGCTAAATCATTAATTCGTGATGTTGTTGAAGCAAACCCACTTTCCCTTCTTGAAACTGACCCTGTTATCAGAGTTTGTGAACAAGCTGACAGTTCGATTAACATTTGTTGTCGTGTTTGGGTTAAGTCGGAAAATTACTGGGACTTAAACTTTGATTTGCTTGAGGGTGTAAAAACTCAATTTGACGAAAACGGAATTTCCATTCCATTCAATCAATTAGATGTAAACTTAAAAAATCCTAAATAAAAAATTATCGCAGAACTAAAATAATAGTTCTGCGATTTTTATTAAACGGTTAATGTTTCATAAACTAAAGGTTTTACTCAATTTTTTCCTCTAAAAAAATTGCAGGGTGGAGGGACAGAGTCCTTCCTCGCTTGTCGCAACAAGCGAAACTTTCGAATGAAAAAGTTATCAGATAAAGTGATTAGTCTTGCCTTATATGATAAAAAATAATGCACAATATTAAGGTGTTAAATCCAGCAGAAAACACGATTAAAATATAAAGAAATAAAATAAGAAATTCATCACAAAGTGCTAGTAAAGATAGTTTTCTGCTGGGAGATAGTAGTTAATAAGAAAACTGTGAGTTTTCGCAATTAACGGTCCTCTTGATGTTGTAAAAATAGATTCTCTAACTTTTAAAAAAATTATCACAGAACTAAATTTATAGTTCTGTGATTTTTATTATTATTGCTGAGAAAAATCCCTTCTCATTTCAGTTCGGGACTAAGACCAGAGGTACTCTGGCGAGTAAGCCGATAAGCCGAGTTCTGTCGTGTGCGATAATCTATCTAGGAGTTATGTCGCCATAACCCTCAAGCCACCTTAAATAATATGCCTTGCGAGCAACAAATAACATATTATCCCAATCGGTGTTGCATCGGGTAGGGTTTACATAGCAGTGTACTCTCGTACACTCTGGTAAGCTCTTACCTCACCTTTCCACCCTTACCACAAAAATGGCGGTATATCTCTGTTGCACTAGCCCTAAGGTCGCCCTCGGCAGCTGTTAGCTGTTACCCTGCTCTGTGATGCTCGGACTTTCCTCGTGAACATAAACGTTCACGCTATCGCATAGCTTACTCGCATAGAATATTATACTATTTTTTACAAGTTTAGTCAAGTGGTTTTTCTGATTCAACAGAAATATACTTTTCTTCACAATCTTGTTGAATTTCTTTTAAATCCTCAATTAAATCTGAAAATTTATTAAATAATGAAAAATACAATTCTTAATAATCCATTTGCATACATCTCCTTAATTTCACCAAACGGTGTATTTATGTAAGTTTATACACCATTTGGAGTATAATGTCAATATAAATTATTATATTGTAAGGAGCGGATTTTATAATGAGTAATTATCAAAGAATTCGTGATTTAAGAGAAGACGCTGATTTAACACAAAAGCAGGTTGCTAATTCTCTTTTTATGCATAAAAATATTCATTCATTTCCTGATGTTTTGGGCGGTTTTGCCACACTGCTTTAAAGTGGCAAAATTTCGGTCGGCGAAGAACTTTAGTTCTTTTTGACCGAAAAGCACAA
>CAYJLB010000037.1:963-20461 GCA_964370845.1 uncultured Oscillospiraceae bacterium | reverse complement strand
TTTTTCACCCAATTTTTGAAGTGAAAAAAGTTTCGTTCTTAAGGGACGAAAAGCACAAAACTCCGAGTTTGAAATTTATTTCAAACTTCTCCTATTAAATTAGTCAAGTGTACATTTGTTCTTAATTTTAATATACTACATTTTAGTATTTTTTTCAACTATTTTTTAATTTTTATTAATTTTTAATTTATATAGAAAGGAATTAACATTAATGGTTAATTTTTTAAAAAGGGCGTGGACAGAAATTCATCTTGATCGCCTTACAGAAAATTATAATAAATGCAAGAGTTTGCTTTCTAAAAATGCAGAAATTATGGCTGTTGTAAAAGCTAATGCTTACGGTCATGGTGATAGCATAATTGCTCCCCATTTACAAGATTTAGGTGTTGATTGGTTTGCGGTTTCAAATCTAAATGAAGCAAAGCACCTTAGAAATTTGGGAATAACAGGGGAAATTTTAGTTTTAGGATATACTCCCCCAGAAAATGTTTGCGAACTTTTGGAATTTGACATAATTCAAACTGTTTTAGGGTATGAACATGCTTTATCCCTTGCAAAAAATGTGCCGTTTGACGATAAATTGCGAGTTCACATTAAAATGGACACCGGTATGGGGAGAATTGGAATAAGATATGATAATTATTTCGATTATGCCAACGAATGTGAAGAAATCTACAAAATAAATCGCCTTGAAGTAGAAGGATTATTTACACACTTTTCCTCAGCGGATAGTGATGATGAGGAAGATTTTGAATATACATTAAAACAAAAAGAGTTATTCTTTAAGATAAAAAAGGAATTAGATAAAAGATTATTATTTTTTGATAAAATTCACTATTTAAACAGCGCTGCTGCTACATATTTAAATGATGAAAATAGTGATTTTGCAAGGTTTGGTGTTATGCTTTATGGATTGCACCCGAATTTTCAAAAGAAATTGCCTTTTGAATTGTCACCTGTTATGGAGCTTAAAGCTACTGTTGTACAAGTGAAAACTATTGAAGAAGGGGCAAATATTAGTTATGGGCGTACTTTTGTTGCAAATAGAGAAATGAAAGTTGCTACCCTTGCTATTGGTTATGCTGACGGATATTCAAGACTTTTATCCTCTAAAGCTGAAGTTTTAATTAAGGGGAAAAGGTGTAAAAGCGTAGGTAGAATTTGTATGGACCAAATGGTTGTGGATTGTACTGATGTTGATGTTAAAGTTGGGGACACTGCAACTTTATTTGGAATTGACGGTGAGGAAAAAATTACTCCCGATGATTTAGCGGCAATTTACTACACAATTGGTTATGAAATTATCTGCGGAATATCCAAAAGAGTACCTCGCGTTATTAAAAATAATGGGGAAATTATAAATGTGACAGAATATATGTAATTATTTGAGAAAAAAGTTGATTTTTTTGCGAAAACACTTGCTTTTTTCAAATGATTGTGTTATAATATTTGTAATCTTAATATGTATTTGCTAAAAGATCGGAAACACTCCGGTCTTTTAACTTTTGTATGGGTATTATTCCTTTTGGAATAATAGTTTAAATTGAAGAAAGGAAGGTCTTTTTATGAAAGGTAAAAAATCGGGAAATACCGTTGATAAAGTTTTTGAACTTGCAAAACCTATTGCAGATAGTTTAGCTATCGATATTTGGGATATAAAGTTTGAAAAAGAGGGTGCTACTTGGTACTTGAAAGTGCTTATTGATAAGGAAGATGGCATTAATATTGACGATTGTGAGGCTTTATCCCGTCCTTTAAATGATGTTTTAGATGAAGTTGACCCAATTGAACAAAGCTATGTTTTGGAAGTTGGCTCACCTGGACTTGGACGTGAATTATCTAAACAAGCTCATTTTGAAAGATATTTGAATGAGGAAATTAAAATCAAATTTTATGCTCAAATTGACGGAAGTAAAGAGCATATTTGTGTTTTAAAAGGATATGAAAAAGAATTTATCACAGTTATTTTAAATGATGAAGAAAGACAAATTAAACATAATGAATATTCTATCGTACGACTATATGACGATAAGGATTTATTTTAAATAGAGTTTAATAAGTAAATATAGGAGGAATTATTGGAAAA
The DNA here is from genome assembly GCA_964370845.1 of uncultured Oscillospiraceae bacterium. Classification (GTDB taxonomy): domain Bacteria; phylum Bacillota; class Clostridia; order Oscillospirales; family Ruminococcaceae; genus CAYJLB01. The sequence goes on along the minus strand of CAYJLB010000037.1, from coordinate 18,375 downwards.
TGAAAAACAATTTTTTTGATGCATTAACAGAACTTCAAAGTCAAAACGGAGTTTCGGGTGAGGCCCTTGTTGAAAAAATTAAAGAGGGTATAATGCGTGCAATTAAGAAAGATTATCCTGATTGTGAAAATATCAATATTACAATTGACCCTAAGAAAAATAAATTTGAAATGAAAATTTTAAAGGAAATTGTTGAGGGTGAACCTGAAAACGATAGCCAAATTAATATTGATGTTGCAAAAACTAAGGATAAATACGCTGTAGTTGGTGGAGTGTTTGAATACAAACTTGAACCTTCAAAATTCGGTAGAGTTGCGGCTCAAGCGGCTAAGCAATCCATTAGAAAAGACATTAAAGATTTTGAAAAAGAGCATCTTTTGGCTCAGTATCAAGACAAGGAGCATGAATGTGTTTCTGCTACTATTTTAAGAGTTGAACCTGTTACTTTAAACGCAACTCTTACTATTGACAAAAATGAAATTTATTTCCTTAGAAGTGAACAAATTCCAAACGAAACTTTAGTTCCTGGGGACATTATTAAAGTTTATGTTGTAGGAATTGTAAACCCTGACAGAAAGCCTTCCATTAGAATTTCAAGAACACATAAAGATTTAGTTAAACGCTTATTTGAACTTGAAGTACCTGAAATTTATGACGGAACTGTTGAAGTTAAATCTATTTCAAGAGAAGCGGGTTCAAGAAGTAAAATTGCAGTTTATAGCAAAGACCCTAATGTTGATGCAGTAGGTGCTTGTATCGGTCCTAAACGTTCAAGAATTACAAGTATTGTTGAAGAACTTCGTGGGGAAAAAATTGATATTATCCCTTGGAGTGAAAGTGATGAAGAATTTATCGCAAAAGCATTAGCTCCAGCGGAAATTGTTTCTGTTACTTTAGCTGAGGACGGAACTAAGGCTTGTACTGTTGTTGCTCCAAACAATCAACTTTCACTTGCTATTGGTAACAAAGGGCAAAATGCTAAATTAGCGGCAAGACTTACAGGCTACAAGATTGACATTGTTCCTGAAGAACCAATTCAATAACAAAAAAGGATTGTGATTTGAATGAAAACAAAAAAAATCCCACAAAGAATGTGTCTTGGTTGTAATGAAATGAAGGAAAAAAGGGATTTGATTCGAGTTGTAAAGTCTAAAGAGGGGGAAATTTCCCTTGATTTAACAGGAAAAAAAGCGGGTAGAGGGGCTTATATTTGTAATAACAAAGAATGCCTTATTGCCGCTCGAAAGGCTAGACGTTTTGAAAAATCTTTCTCTTGTAAAATTGAAGACGAAATTTTTCTAGCAATGGAAAAGGAGCTTTCATAATGAATAAAATTCTTTCTTTGCTTACTATAGCAAGAAAAGCTGGGAAAATAGTTTTTGGAATGGACCCTTGCAAAGATGCTTGTAGAAGTGGAAAAGCTACTTTAATCTTGCTTTCAAGTAATTTATCAGAAAAATCGAAAAAAGAAATGTACTTTTTTTGCGGTAAAGAAAATATGCAGGTTAAAGAGGTAGATATTACAATCGAAGAAGTATGGCAAAATCTTGGAAAAAAAGCGGGAGTAGTTGCCCTTTTAGACCAAGGGTTTTCGGACAAAATTCTTTCATATATAAATTAAATAAAAAACGAAATAAATGATAACAAAATGACAAGTGATTATTAAAAACTTGTTGATAATTTTAGGAGGAAATAGCCTATGAGTATAAAATATAAGTTAAGCGATTTAGCTAAAGACTTATCACTTAAACCCCAGGATATTATTGATGTAATGCAAGAAAAATTCGGTGGGGCTAAAAAAGCGGCTTCTGCGTTAACAGAAGAAGAAACTAACTATGTAATGGAATATTACGCGCAAAAAAATGGAGTGGAAAACTTTGATGAATACTTTGCATTAAAAGCTCCAAAACCAGTTGAAAAAGCTCCAAAAACTGAAAAAACTGAAACTAAGCCAGCTCCAAAAGCTGTAGAAAATAAACCAGCTAAACCAGCACAAAAACCTGCTCCAAAGGTTGCTGAAAAACCAAAAGCTAACCCTCAACCAGTTAAGCAAGAGGTTAAAAAGGAAGAAAAACCAGTGGTAAATAAACCAGTTCACCCTAAATTTGAAAATAGAAATCCACAAAAACCTACGCAACAACCTGCTCAAAAAGCTCCACAAAAGCCAAATACTCCTCCACACAAACATACTGGAACTAAACAACAGTTTGAAATTAAAGCATCTTCTGACAATTCAGCAACTGTAAACAAGCCAGCTGTTCGTACTGTTGATACAAGAGGAAGCTATGTTGAACTTGATAAGTACAACGAAAAATATATGAATATGGCTGCTCAAAGTGGAAATAATAGAGATAATTTTACTAAGAAGCAAAAAATTAAGCAAAAATCTCAACAAAGAAATAAACCAAACTATGCAAAACGTGAAACTGAAGCTGAAAAGCTAAAGAGATTGGAACTTGAAAGAGCGAGAAAACAACAACTTAAAGTTTTAATTCCTGATGAAATTATCGTTTCTGAACTTGCTACAAGACTTAAAGTTACTGTAACTGACGTTATTAAAAAGCTTATGGGTCTTGGAATTATGGCAACAATTAACCAAGCTATTGACTTTGATACTGCGGCTTTAGTAGCTGAAGAATTAGGGGCAAAAGTTGAAAAAGAAGTTATTGTTACTATTGAAGAAAGACTAATTGACGTTGAAGAAGATACAGATGAAAACTTAGAAGATCGCTCACCAGTTGTTGTTGTAATGGGACACGTTGACCATGGTAAAACATCACTTCTTGATAGAATTAGAAATGAAAGTGTTACTGAAACGGAAGCGGGCGGTATCACTCAACACATTGGTGCTTACAGAGTTGAATGTGATGGAAAACACATCACTTTCCTTGACACTCCTGGACACGCAGCTTTTACTTCTATGAGAGCTCGTGGTGCTAATATGACTGACATTGCAATTCTTGTAGTTGCAGCGGACGACGGAATTATGCCACAAACTATTGAAGCTATCAACCACGCAAAAGCGGCTGGCGTTTCAATTATTGTTGCTATCAATAAAATGGATAAACCTGAAGCTAACCCTGATAGAGTTAAACAAGAACTTACTGAACATGGACTTGTTTGCGAAGAATGGGGAGGGGACATTATTTGTGTTCCTGTTTCTGCTAAAACTGGTGAAGGTATTGAAGAATTACTTGAAAATATCAATCTTGTTGCAGAAGTTAAAGAGCTTAAAGCTAATCCAAATAGACGTGCAAAAGGTACTGTTGTTGAGGCTAGACTTGACAAAGGTAGAGGTCCTGTTGCTACAATTCTTATCCAAAACGGTACTTTAAACACTGGCGATATTATTATTGCTGGAACTGCTGTTGGTAGGGTTAGAGTTATGACAAATGACATTGGTAAAGTTGTTGAAACAGCTGGACCATCTGTTCCTGTTGAAATCACAGGTCTTGGAGAAGTTCCATCTGCTGGTGATATTTTCAATGCTGTTGAAGATGAAAGACTTGCAAGAGAACTTGTTGAACAAAGAAAACATGAAGCAAAACAAGAAGAATTTGCGAAATACCAAAAAGTTACTTTGGACAATTTATTTGCTCAAATTTCTGAGGGTGAAATGAAAGAATTGCCAATTATCATTAAAGCGGACGTTCAAGGTTCTGTTGAAGCGGTAAAACAATCTCTTGAAAAATTAACTAACGAAGAAGTAAGAGTTAAAGTTATTCACGGTGCTGTTGGTGCAGTTTCTGAAAGTGATGTTATGCTTGCAAATGCGTCAAACGCAATTATTGTTGGATTTAACGTTAGACCTGACCCTATTGCGATGGAAAATGCTACTCGTGATGGTGTTGACGTAAGACTATATAGAATTATTTACGATGCTATTGAAGAAATTGAAACAGCTATGAAAGGTATGCTTGCTCCTAAATTTAGAGAAGTTGAGTGTGCAAGAATTGACGTTAGACAAGTGTATAAAATTACTAATGTTGGTTTAGTTTCAGGTTGTTATATCCTTGATGGTAAAGTTCAAAGAAACTGTGAAATCCGCGTTGTTCGTGACGGTATTATTGTTGCAGTTGACAAAATGTCATCTCTAAAACGTTTTAAAGATGATGTTAAGGAAGTTGCTCAAGGTTACGAATGTGGTATCACACTAGAGAAATTTACTGACATTAAAGTTGGCGATATTTTCGAAGCTTTCGTTATGGAACAATACCAAGATTAGTGGCGGGTCGCCACTGACAATCCCGCGTTTTTCAATTGATGAATGGGCAAGTTTGTTGCCGCGAGGTCGTATATGGTAGGAACTAATAAAATGAGGAAGCCCCCGCTGGCAGTCCCGCGTTTTCCAACTGAAAAACGGGGTAATTAGAACAAAACAAATTAAATTATACTAAAAGGAGGCTTTGAATATGCCTAATTTTAAATCAGGTAGATTGGCTGAAGATATAAAAAGAGAAATTTCCGCAATAGTGAGGGAACTTAAAGACCCTCGAATTGCTGGGGAAATGATTACTATTATTAGATGTGAAGTCTCAAATGACTTATCCCATTGTAAAGTTTATATTAGCGACATTAGTGGCTATGAAAAATCAAAAGAAGCTGTACAAGGTTTTAAAAGTGCCTCTGGGTATATAAAAAGGCATATTTCAAATACCTTTAAGCTAAGACGTTGCCCTGAATTTGACTTTATTGCTGATAAATCAGGGGAATATAGTCAGCATATTAATGAAATGCTCAGAGATATTAATTCAAAAGCTACAACAAAAGCTGATGAAAGCGACGACGAATAGGGGGATTGTATGACAGTAAAAGAAACTTTGGACTTTCTTTTAAAGTGTGACAATGTTAATATTCTTACTCACAAAAATCCTGACGGGGATACTTTGGGGGCGGGGTTTGCTCTTGTGAATTTTCTTCGTTCTCTTGGAAAAAAGGCGAATGTTTTGAATAATGAACCTTTTCCGTCAAGATACGATTTTCTTTATGCTGGGTATGAACCAATGGAATTTGAAGAAGAATTTGTAGTCGCAGTTGATATTGCTGACCTACAACTTCTTGGTTCAAATTTGGATAAATACAAAGAAGATGGAAAAATTGACCTTTGTATTGACCACCACCGCTCCAACACTTTTTATGCTAAAGAAACGCTTTTAGATGAAAATAGTGCGGCGGCTTGTGAAATAATTTTTGACATCGTTGAGGAATATGGAAAAGAATTATCTGATATTGTTGCAAAATGTATTTATACAGGAGTTGCAACAGATACAGGGTGCTTTAAGTATGAAAATACAACCATAAGAACTCACCTTATTGCGGCTAAATTAATGAAATATAACATTGATTATGCAAATGTTAATCGTGCAATGTTTGACCTTAAAAGCAAGGCAAGAATTAAAGTTGAAACTGCTGTTTATGAAAATATGGAGTTTTATCTTGATGACGAATGTACAATTATTACTATTACACAAGATTTAGTGGATAAAACGGGAATTGATAAGGCGGAATTTGACGGATTAAGTTCAATTGCTTTGCAACCAGAGGGTGTGAAGCTAGGAATTTTAATCAAAGAACGTTATGAAAATGCTTATAAGATTTCTGTGCGAACTACTCAAGCTGTAAACGCTTGTGAATTTTGCCAAGAATTTGAGGGGGGCGGACACAATCGTGCTGCTGGTGCTCAAATTTATGGTACGTTAGACGAGGTGAAAGAGCTAGTGCTTAACGCAGCGAAAAGGGCTCTTAATAAGATATGAATGGAATTTTACCGATAAATAAACCGCAAGGCTTTACTTCCTTTGATGTTATTGCTAAAATGCGTGGAATTCTTAAAATGAAACGACTTGGTCATTCGGGAACTTTAGACCCTATGGCTACAGGTGTTTTGCTTGTTTTTGTTGGAAAAGCGACAAAGGCTTGTGATATTTTACCTAATAATGAAAAAAGCTATACTGCTGGATTTGTTTTGGGAAAAAATACTGATACTCAAGATATTACAGGGAGTATTATCTCTGAAAAATCTCCCGATAGTTTTGAAATGGACGAAAGTGATATTGAAAATGTTTTGCCATTATTTAAAGGGAATATAAAGCAAATTCCGCCTATGTATTCTGCTGTTTCAGTGAATGGAAAAAGGCTTTATGACCTTGCTAGACAAGGGATTGAAGTTGAAAGGAAAGAGCGAGATATTTACATTGACGATATAAAACTTTTATCTTTTGACAAAAATACAAAAGAGGGTACTTTGTTTGTTTCCTGTGAAAAAGGAACTTATATTAGAACAATTCTTTTTGATATTGGAGAAAAACTTGGTGTTGGCGGTTGTATGACTTCACTTGTGAGGAATTCTTCTTCGGGGATAACTCTTGAAAATTGTCTTTCTTTAGAGGAAGTGCAAAGTTTGTCGGATAAAAATGAAATTGCAAGCAAAGTAATTCCTGTTGATGAGATATTTGTATCTTATCCAAAAATTACTTTTACACAAAAGCAAACTTCAATGTACAAAAATGGAATTAAACTGGATATTAATAGAATTGAAGCGGATTTTTCTAATGAAAATGAGAAATATAGGCTTTATTCGAACGATAATGAATTTTTAGGAATTGGGATAGTAAATTTTGAAAACTTTGAACTTAAATCTTATAAGAATTTTTACTAATCTTAAAAAAGTAAGAAAGGGGTTTACCTTTATATGACAAAAACTGCCATTGCTATGGGGATTTTTGATGGTATGCACTTAGGTCATCGTGCAGTTATAGAAAAGGCTGTTTCCTATCAAGAACAGGGTTACACTCCGGGAGTTTTCACTTTTTTGGAGGACTCAATTTCTACTAAAAATAGAATTGGCTTTTTAGCTAATCAAGGGCATAAAGATAAACTTTTTAAGCGTGTTGGTGCGAATTTTGTAAGTGTTTATGACCTTGAAAAAATTAAAGACTTATCACCAAGAGAGTTTTTTACTAAAATTATTTTGGGTGAGTTAAAGGCTGGTGTTGTAGTTTGTGGTGAAAACTTTCACTTTGGAAAAAATGGTGAGGGCGACACTAAAGAATTACAAAAACTATGCGAAGAATTTTCTGTTATTTGTGATATTGTTCCTTTTGTTACATATAAGGGGGAAACCATTTCCTCAACAATTATTCGAGAACTTATCGCAAAGGGCGAGATTAGGAAAGCTAATAAACTTTTAGGATATGATTTTAACCTAAAATGCGTTATTGGCGAGGGGAAAAAAATTGGGCGAACTCTTGATTTTCCTACCATAAACCAAAAATTCGACGAGGGAAGCGTTATTCCTGCTCTTGGAGTATATGCGACTTATGTTGAAATTGAGGGAAGAAAATACAAGGGAATTTCAAATATTGGTATTAAACCTACAGTTTCGGACGAAAATATTGTTGGTTGTGAAACTTATATTTTCGATTTTAACGAAAATGTTTACGGAAAAAAAGCAATTGTTTATTTTACTCAATTTATTAGAAGTGAGAAAAAATTTAATTCTCTTGAGGAGTTAAAACAGCAAATTTCTACTGATATAAAAGCTAGAATAAACATTAAATAATAGAAAGGGGATTTTCAATATGAAAAATGTTAGAACTAGATTTGCTCCAAGTCCAACTGGACTTATGCACGTTGGAAATCTAAGAACTGCACTTTATGAATATTTAGTAGCAAAATCTCAAGAGGGTACTTTTGTACTTAGAATTGAGGACACCGACCGCGAAAGATTGGTGGAGGGTGCTACTGATGTTATATATGAAACACTAAAATCTGTTGGACTAAATCACGATGAAGGTCCTGATGTTGGTGGAGAATTCGGTCCTTATGTTCAAAGTGAACGTAAAGACAGTTACAAACCTTATGCTATAGATCTTGTGGAAAAAGGCGAGGCTTACTATTGTTTTTGTACAAAAGAAAGACTTGATTCTTTGCATCAAGAGAGTGAATTTGGCGGTTATGATAGACATTGTAGAAATTTGCCTAAAGAAGAAGTTGATGAACTTTTAGCAAAGGGAACTCCATATGTTATTCGTCAAAAAGCTCCTATTGATGGCTCTACAACGTTTTCTGATGCAGTATTTGGTGAAATTACTATTGAAAATAAAGAAATCGAAGATCAAGTTTTACTTAAATCTGACGGTTACCCAACTTATAACTTCGCAAATGTAATTGATGACCATTTAATGGATATTACACATGTTGTAAGAGGTTGTGAATACTTGACTTCCACTCCAAAATATAGTCTTTTATACAATGCATTTGGTTGGGAAAATCCTGTTTATGTTCATTTGCCATTAATTATGGGTAAAAATGAAGACGGTTCAACTTCAAAGTTGTCAAAAAGGCACGGTTCTACAGGTTTCCATGATTTAGTTACTGAAGGATATTTACCTGAAGTTATTATTAATTATATCGCCTTACTTGGTTGGGCGCCTAAAGATAACAAAGAAATTTTCACTTTAAAAGAGCTTGAAGAAAGTTTTTCCGTTGACGGAATTTCAAAATCACCTGCTGTTTTTGATTATGATAAATTATCATGGTTGAGTGGGGAATATATCAGAACAATGGATAAAGAAACATTTTTCAAACACGCACTTTCTTATTATAAAGAAGTATTTGGTGAAAAGGAAGTTCCTTTTGATGTATTAAATGATATTTTACAACCTAGAATTACTAAGTTTAAAGATATTCCTGAGCTTTTACATTTCTTTAAAGACCTTCCTGAATACGATAAAGAACTTTTTGTGAATAAAAAGAGTAAGACTAATCTTGAAAATTCACCTCAAATGATTGAAGCAGGAATTGCTTGTCTTGAGAAGATTTCTGATTGGACAATTGATAACATTCACACTGCTTTAATTGAACTTGCTACTTCACTAGAAGTGAAAAATGGCACATTATTGTGGCCAGTTAGAATTGCTGCGGCGGGTGTAACTGTTACTCCTGGTGGCGCAATGGAAATTTTAGCAATCCTTGGAAAAGAAGAAACATTAAGACGACTAAAGATTGGATTTGAAAAATTCTAAGGCTTTAAAACGTTTCTTGTATTTAAATTGCACAAACCTCATTTGACTTAACCGTAAAAATATGTTATAATTATTAAAACATATAACATTCAGAAAGGAATGAATATAATGAGTGAAATAAATAATAAATTCTTATACTATAAAGGTTTTCCTGTGGTAAAATGCAAAAATACTATTTACTATGGAAATATGTTTGATGAACACGTTGTAGTTATGCAAATTATTCAAACAGAAAAAACTGATGACATGCAAATTGCTAAAAAAATTAAGGTGTTTAAAATGCTTACTGACCAAAGTTTGCCAGCGGATAAACAAATTGTTAAATCGGCTGAAAAAACTTCTTTAGCTGAGGCATTGGACATCGCGAGCTACTGGTTGTCAAAACATTAATAAATTTAACTAATTAAAATAAAATTAATATTAAAGAGCTGATTTTACGTCGGCTCTTTTCTGTTTTGCATAATAATTAAATTCATTTATACATTAATTGATAAATTAGCACAAATTGCACAAAAAAGAATAGCAAAATTTAACACGAAATAACTTTACAAATTAACATTATTGTGATAAAATATATAGTTGAGATAGGTATAAACCATATCGACACATAATTTTAGGAGGAATATTAAAAATGGCAAGAAAAATGAAAACCATGGACGGTAATAATGCTGCTGCTTGGGCTGCATATCCATTTACTGACGTGGCTGCAATTTACCCAATTACACCGTCATCTGTTATGGCGGAAGTTACAGACGCTTGGGCTGTAAAAGGACAAACTAATATTTTTGGACAACCTGTTCAAGTTACTGAAATGCAATCGGAAGCGGGTGCTGCTGGTACAGTTCACGGTTCTTTGGCGGCTGGTGCTTTAACTACAACTTATACAGCTTCACAAGGTCTATTGCTAATGATTCCTAACATGTACAAAATCGCGGGTGAATTACTACCATGTGTTATCCACGTTTCTGCTCGTGCTTTGGCTTCACACGCACTTTCAATCTTTGGTGACCACTCTGACGTTTACTCATGTCGTCAAACTGGTTTCTCAATGCTATGTGCTACTAACCCACAAGAAGTTATGGACTTAGGTACTGTTGCTCACCTTGCTACAATCAAAGGTAGAGTTCCAGTTCTTCACTTCTTTGATGGTTTCAGAACTTCTCACGAACTTCAAAAAATTGCTGTTTGGGATAAAGATGATGTAGCTGAAATGATGGACAAAGATGCTGCAATCGCATTCAGAAATAGAGCTTTAAACCCTGAGCACCCAATTCTAAGAGGTTCTGCTCAAAACCCTGACATCTTCTTCCAAGCTAGAGAAGCTTCAAACACTTATTACAACGAATTCCCAGCTGTTGTTGAAGAATATATGGATAAAGTTAATGCTAAAATTGGCACTGACTACAAACTATTCAACTACTACGGTGCTCCTGATGCTGAACACGTTATCGTTGCTATGGGTTCTGTATGTGATACAATTGAAGAAACTATTGACTTCTTAAATGCAAACGGTGGTAAATACGGTCTTGTAAAAGTTCGTCTATATAGACCATTCGTTCCAGCTAAATTAATTGAAGCATTCCCTGCATCAACTAAGAAAATTACAGTTCTTGATAGAACTAAAGAACCTGGTTCAATCGGCGAACCTCTATTCTTAGACGTTGTTGCTTCTGTTCGTGGAACAGCACTTAAAGACACTCCAATTTTCTCAGGTAGATACGGTCTTGGTTCAAAAGACACTACTCCTGCTCAAATTATTGCTGTATTTGAAAATTGCTGTAAAGAACAATTCACAGTTGGTATCAAAGATGACGTTACTAACCTTTCACTTGAAGTTGGTGCTAACCAAGATACTGCTGCTGAAGGAACTACACAATGTAAATTCTGGGGACTTGGAGCTGACGGTACTGTTGGTGCTAACAAGAACTCAATCAAAATCATTGGTGACCATACTGATATGTACGCACAAGCTTACTTCTCATATGACTCCAAAAAATCTGGTGGTGTAACTGTTTCTCACTTAAGATTCGGTAAATCACCAATTAAATCAACTTACCTAATCAACAGAGCTAACTTTGTTGCTTGTCATAACGAAGCTTATATCGACAAATATGATATGGTTAAAGACGTAGTTCCTGGCGGTACTTTCCTATTAAACTGCCAATGGGATATGGCTGAACTTGAAGAAAGATTACCAGGTCAAGTTAAGAGATATATTGCTGAAAACAATATCAAATTCTACACTATTAACGGTGTAAAAATTGGTAGAGAAATTGGTCTTGGAAACAGAATTAACACTGTTTTACAATCTGCTTTCTTTAAACTAGCTAACATCATTCCATTTGAAGATGCTGTTAAATATATGAAAGATGCTGCTACTGCTTCTTACTCTAAGAAGGGTGACGCTATCGTTAAGATGAACCATGATGCTATCGATGCTGGCTTTGGCGGTCTTGTTGAAATTCAAGTTCCTGCTGAATGGAAAAATGCTGCTGATACAGATATGGGTCTACCAACATTTACTGGTGACAACAAAGCTCTTATCGACTATGTAAACAACATTCAAAACCCAATTAACTCACAAGAAGGTGACAAACTTCCAGTTTCAACTTTCGTACAACACGCTGACGGTAACGCTCCACAAGGTTCTGCTGCTTATGAAAAACGTGGTATCGCTGTTGACGTTCCAAAATGGTGCGGAGAAAACTGTATCCAATGTAACTTCTGTTCATATGTATGTCCTCACGCAGTTATTCGTCCATTCGTAATGACTGATGAAGAAGTTGCTGCTGCTCCTGACGTTGTAAAATCTATCCCATGCACTGGTATGGCTGGATACAACTACGTTATGACTGTTTCAGCTCTTGACTGTACTGGATGTGGATCATGTGCTAACGTTTGTCCTGGTAAAAAAGGTGAAAAAGCACTTGTTATGAGTCCTTTAGATAGCCAATTACCACAACAAGAATTGTTTGCTTATGCAACTACACTTCCTGTTAAAACTGAAGTTATCGAAAAATTCAAAGACACAACTATTAAAGGTTCACAATTCAAACAACCACTTCTTGAATTCTCAGGAGCTTGTGCGGGTTGTGGTGAAACTCCTTATGCTAAATTAATCACTCAATTATTTGGTGACAGAATGTACATTGCAAATGCTACTGGTTGTTCATCAATCTGGGGTGGTTCATGGCCTTCAACTCCATACACAACTAACAAAGAAGGTAAAGGTCCAGCTTGGGCTAACTCCCTATTTGAAGATAATGCTGAGTATGGTTACGGAATGTTCTTAGCTCAAGCTACTCTACGTCAAAGAGTTGTTTCTAAAGTTCTTGAACTACAAAAGAATTTACCTGAAGGTGAATTAAAAACTGCTGTTGAAAGTTACCTATCAACTATGAACCAAGGTAATGAAAATGCTGTTGCAACAACTGCTTTAATCGCTGAAATGGAAAAATGCGGATGCGATGCTTGTAAAGAAATCTTAGTTGAAAAAGACTTCCTAAACAAGAAATCTGTATGGATCTTCGGTGGTGACGGTTGGGCTTATGACATCGGTTTCGGTGGACTTGACCACGTTATCGCTTCTGGCGAAGATGTAAATATCTTTGTATTTGATACAGAAGTTTACTCAAACACTGGTGGACAAGCTTCTAAAGCAACTCCTACTGGTTCAATTGCTCAATTCGCTGCTGGTGGTAAAGATATTAAGAAGAAAGATCTTGCTGCTATCGCAATGAGCTACGGTTACGTTTATGTTGCTCAAATCGGTATGGGTGCTGATATGAACCAAACTATCAAGGCTATCAATGAAGCTGAAAGCTACAACGGTCCTTCACTAGTTATTTCATATGCTCCTTGTATCAACCACGGTATTAAGGGTGGTATGGCTAATTCTATCGCTGAAACTAAGAGAGCTGTAGAAGCTGGTTACTGGCACTTATTTAGATTTGACCCAAGACTAACTGCTGAAGGCAAAAATCCATTCCAACTTGATAGCAAGGCTCCAACAGCTGACTTCAATGAATTTATCATGAGTGAAGTTCGTTACAACCTACTTTCAAGACAAAATCCAGAAAGAGCAAAAGCATTATTTGAAAGAGCTACAGCTGATGCAGCTACTAAATATGATGCACTTGCAAAACTTGCTGGCAAAATCTAATTATAATTAGAAATAATTTTAATAGCATTATAAGAAAGGACAAGTTTTTTGCTTGTCCTTTCTATTTATTAAAAATAAAGGGGAGAAAAGTTTAAAAATGAAAAAAATACTAATAGCTTTAATTGCAGTATCTATGGCTGCAACTTTAATAGGTTGTGAAGCTAAAACTGCTGACAAAATAATTGGAGATTCAACAGAAACTTCTGCTACTGAACTTGACAAAAATGCTGACACAGAGGAAGAAACTGATGTTAGCGATGAAAATGGGGAAAAAACTGACAATAGTGATGGAGTTGATGAAACAACGGCTGGTGATGAAAATGATGATACAAATTCTGATACCGATGAAGTAGGCGGAGCTAAGGAATTTGTAAGATTTGATGCAACTCCATTAATGCCAGAAGATGATTTTCTTGTTGCAGATACATATTATGAATTAACTTTTGAAGATGATAAATTAGTTCAAATTACTCACGTTGTTACTGTTGAAGATAATATTACAAGCGACGATATTGATTTGCTTGTGAGCGTATTAAGCACAGATGAGGACACTGTTGAACTTGACGGAAAAACTGTAAGTATCACATATCCACAATGGAATGTTGATGAATATTCAAATATGACACAAGAAGAAGTTGTAGCTGATTTTATCGCAAATGGTTTGCCTTTATACGGAAGTGAACCTGAAGAAGATGTGGCTACAGGCACAATTGAAGAAGTTCCTGACGAAGAAGTTACAGCTTTTTATACAACAGAGGCAACTTATGATGATATAGTAGTTATTGACGCAATGTCAACTTTAGTTGATGGTGCAGACGTTGGCGTTGATAAATTTGTAATGGGATTTTATTTTAATGGACAAGAGCTTGTGGATTCAGTTACTGTTGTTGAACTTTCTGATTTCATTGCAAATGACCAAGCAAGTATAGACCTTTTTGTTGCAACTATGGAAACTATGGGCGAAACTACTGTAAACGAAAATGTTGTAGTTACAAAAACACCTGCTGAAGCTTTTGCAGGGCTTACAAAAGACCAAATAGTAGCTTCTTTTTAATAAGATTAAGCAAAATGCAGTGGGACGCAAATAGGCAAATTGCACAAAAAAAGTAAGGCAAACCATAGCGGTTTGCCTATATTTTTCCGAAATCCAACTTGACAAATTGCACAAAAAAGTGTATAATAATTTAGTACTTGTTACAAATTCACAAATGAGTCAATGAAAAAGGAGAGTATTAAAATGAAAAAATTACTTATCGCATTAATGGCACTAACAATGGCAACTACTATGATTGCTTGCTCAAGTGATTCAGCTGATGACGCTGAAACAACTGCAGCAACAACTGCTGCAACTGAAGTTGAAGAAACTGAGGAAGAAACAGAAGAAGAAACTGAAGCTACTGAAGAAGAAACAGAAGCAGAGGAAACTGAAGAAGAAACTGAAGGCGACGTATCTGCTGAAGGTTTACCAGCAATTACAGTTGACAACATCAATGATGTATACGTTCCAGCTGTAGATTTTGATGATTACTATGTTTTGGACGCAATGTCAGTTTTGCCAGACCCAACTGGTATTAACCAATACGTTATGGCATACTGGTTCAATGGCGACGAAATCGTTTACTTAGTAACTTTCGTTGAAGTTGCAGATGAAATTGCATCAAATCAAGAAGCTATGGACACTTTAGTTGCAACTTACGAACAAACAATTGGCGAAGTTTTTGTTGATGGATCATTAGTTCTAATCAACACACCAATTGATACTCTAGTTGGTATGACTAAAGACCAAATTATCGCTGAATTAGATTTATTGGCATAATTAAATAACTTAAAGCAAATAAAAAAGTGTGAGCAATTTAAAACTGCTCACACTTTATTTTTTTGCAAATTAAATTTTCAAGAAAAAACTATAAAACTTAAAATTCCATTTTTTTGAACAAAAAATCCATAAGAAAAATTAAAACTCCATTTTTTTGTTTATATATTCAACTAAATCGTTAATATTAATTCTTTCTTGTTCCATAGTATCACGGTCACGAACAGTAACACAATTGTCTTCAAGAGTGTCAAAATCGTAAGTAATACAGAACGGAGTTCCGATTTCATCTTGACGGCGGTAACGTTTACCAATTTGTCCAGCCTCGTCATATTCAACGTTAAAATGCTTTGCAAGAGTTGAATAAAGTTTTAATGATTGTTCTTTTAGCTTTTTAGTCAAAGGCAAAACAGCCGCTTTCACAGGGGCTAAGAACGGGTGGAAATGCATAACAGTTCTCACATCGCCCTCATTTATAGTTTCTTCGTCATAACTTTGAGTTAAAATAGCAAGGAAAAGTCTTTCAACACCTAGCGACGGCTCGATAACGTAAGGAATATATTTTGAATTGTCTTCTGGGTCGAAGTATTCAAGGGACTTTCCGCTAGTATTTTGATGTTGAGTCAAGTCATAATCCGTTCTGTCAGCAATTCCCCAAAGCTCGCCCCAACCGAAAGGAAATAGATATTCAAAGTCAGTTGTTGCCTTAGAATAGAATGAAAGCTCGTCCTCATCATGGTCACGAAGACGTAAATTTTCTTCTTTTAAACCGATATTTAAAAGGAAATTCTTGCAATAAGTTCTCCAGTAATCAAACCATTCAAGGTCAGTATCCGGCTTACAGAAAAATTCAAGTTCCATTTGTTCAAATTCACGAACACGGAAAATAAAGTTACCCGGAGTGATTTCATTTCTAAAAGATTTACCAATTTGGGCTACACCGAAAGGCACTTTTTTACGGGAAGTACGTTGAATATTAGTAAAATTCACAAAAATCCCTTGTGCAGTTTCTGGACGAAGATAAAGCTCTGAAACTGAATCCTCAGTAACGCCTTGGAAAGTCTTAAACATAAGGTTGAATTTTTTTATGTCAGTAAAATTAAGTTTACCGCAATTAGGACAAACAATATTATTTTCCACAATAAAATTCATCATTTCGCTGTCCGACCAGCCCGCTGGATTCGCGTCGGAATTAGTTTCAATAAGCGTGTCCGCCCTATGGCGAGTGTTACATTCACGGCAATCCATTAAAGGGTCAGAGAACCCGCCCAAATGCCCCGAAGCCACCCAAGTTTGAGGATTCATCAAAATCGCTGAATCAAGCCCTACATTATAAGGACTTTCTTGAACAAATTTTTTCCACCAAGCCTTTTTCACATTATTTTTAAGTTCAACCCCGTACGGTCCGTAGTCCCACGAGTTTGCAAGACCGCCATAAATCTCGCTCCCCGGATAAACGAAGCCACGATTTTTACAAAGGGCAACAATTTTCTCCATAGTCTTTTCTGTATTAGTCAACATTTTATACCTCCAAAATAGTTATACATTTATATATACATTTTAATGCAATAAACTAATTTTGTCAATAAAAATTAAAAAATAATAAAAGAAATAAAAAAGTTTTCACTGGGAAACACACCTATTTAAGCCATTTTTTTGATAAATTTGAAAAAATTTAAAAAATTGCAAAATTTGTTGCAACAAAAGTGACAAATAGTGCCACTAAGTTATTGAAAGCCAAAAAAGGCTGTGTTTTATCTTTTGGATAATTTGTCCTTTGTATAAATTGTATACAAAATATACAAAATGTTTCGGCTATATTTAGACGAAAAGTACATTGACACTTTGCGGTTCAAATGATAAAATAAAATGGTAATGATTTTGGAAAATTTATGAATTAATTCTGCATTATTTATTAATTACAAAATCCGTTACTTCTAATGAGTTCTCATAAGATTTATATATTGAGGACAAAAGAAAAAACAACAAAAAAATTTAAGGAGGAATTTTTCATGACAATGAAAAAAATTCTTGCTAGCACTCTTGCTGGCGCAGTAGCTATTTCTGCTATGGCTACTTCTGCTTTCGCTCTAGAAAGCAAAACTTGGGACCTATACGAATGGAACTGGGTTTCAACTTACACTATGGACACTACAGGACACAATGTTACAGCATTAACTGGTGCTGAACAATCTACTGCTGCAACTTACACATTTACTTTTGATGAAATGGTAACTTCTGTTGAAGTAACTGCTGTTCTAACTAACCACAAAGGTACTGCTCCAGCTGCTGGTGTTGCTTCAGATGACACTACAAGAACTGTAACTTTTGATATGGTTAAACCAGCTGGCGTTACTACTGTTGGTTCAAAAACTTGGACATTCAGTGTAGCTGCTGCTGCTGCTGGTCTT
>CAYJLB010000037.1:0-953 GCA_964370845.1 uncultured Oscillospiraceae bacterium | reverse complement strand
CCATAAAGGTACTGCTGCTACTACTGACGATACTACAAGAACTGTAAGCTTCGATATGTTAAAAACTGATTTAGACGAAGTTTATAACAAAGCTTGGACTTTCGCAGTTTCAACTAATGCTGCTACTGGTGTTGTTGACGCTGGTACTCTTCAACTAAGAGCAAACGAATTCGTTGAATCTTTCAACGTTGAAGGTGTTACTAAGAAAATCACTACTGCTAAAAATGCTACTCAAATTCAATTTGGTAATATCACTGTAGCTGTTACAGGTGATGCTGATGTTGTTGGTGCAAATGATGATGCAATCACTACTTTTGGCGGTTCAGACCCACTTTTCAAAGGTGCTCCAGTAAACGAAAAAGCTTACCTAGAACTAAACAACACAAACACTGTTACTCTACTATCAGGCGTTTATGATTCAAATTCAAACTTCTCAGATGTTCCTTACTACATGGCTGGCGAAGCTAATGGTGTTAATACAACTGCTGCTGCTGATCGTATTTCTTACCAATACGTTAGAGAATTCAACAACTGGTACCAAGATTACCCAGTTGATGCTACTTTAACTTTCGTTCTAGAACCAATCAACCCAGTTGAATCTACTGATGAAGTTGGAACTCCAGGAACTCCTGGTCAAGACATCACTCTTGACGGTTCAGCTGAAAAAGAAGATTTCGGTCTTGCTCTAAACTACGAAATGACTGATACAATGGTTCAAGCTGTTGACGTTGTTGACAACTCTGTAACTTTCTCAGTTAACGAACTAGTTGACGCTATGGGTCCTGACTTCACAGGTAACATTTCTTCATTCACTTACAAAATGAACAACGTAGGCGTTCCTGGCGATTACACTGCTTGGGGTCTAGCTCAAATCATTTACTCAGGTGCTGAAGGCGATGCTGACCAACCAATCGTAGTTGAAACTACTGCTGAAGAAACTGAAGCTGAAACTG
>CAYJLB010000036.1:0-21385 GCA_964370845.1 uncultured Oscillospiraceae bacterium | reverse complement strand
GTATCTATCAGGGTTTTCGAGGATATATAAGTTACTCCCACTCAATAGTAGCAGGAGGTTTAGTAGTCACATCGTAAACAATGCGGTTAATACCATTGCATTCGTTGATGATTCGTCGTGAAATTTCTTCAAGAACTTCATATGGAATTCTCGCGAAATCAGCAGTCATAAAATCAGTAGTAGTAACACCACGAAGAGCAAGAGTGTAGTCATAGGTTCTAAAGTCGCCCATAACACCAACGGAACGCATGTTAGTTAAAACAGCAAAATACTGGTGAATGTCACGGTCAAGGTTAGCTTTTGCAATTTCTTCACGGAAAATGAAGTCAGCATCTCTTAAAATGTCTAACTTTTCTTTTGTGATATCACCAATTACTCTTATAGCAAGCCCAGGGCCTGGGAAAGGCTGACGCCAAACTAAAACTGGATCAAGCCCTAATTCTTCACCAAGAGCCCTTACTTCGTCTTTGAAAAGTAGTCTTAAAGGTTCAACAATATCTTTAAAATCAACGTGATCAGGAAGTCCGCCAACGTTGTGGTGAGATTTGATAACTGCAGCATCACCGTGCCCGGATTCTATTACGTCAGGATAAATTGTACCTTGAGCAAGGAAGTCCACAGAGCCAATTTTCTTGCCTTCGTCTTCAAAAACTCTGATGAATTCTTCACCAATAGCTTTTCGTTTAGCTTCAGGCTCGTCAATTCCAGCTAGTCTTGAAAGAAATCTTTCTTCAGCATCAACACGAACAAAATTGATGTCCCAATCTTTAAATGCATTTTCAACTTCGTCGCCTTCATTTTTTCTCATCAAACCGTGGTCAACAAAGATACAAGTAAGCTGATTGCCTACAGCCTTAGCTAGTAAAGCTGCAAGAACTGAACTGTCAACACCGCCAGAAAGAGCAAGTAAAACTTTTCCGTCCCCTACTTTTTCGCGAACGTCAGCAATAGCTGTTTTAGCGTAATCGGACATAGTCCAATCACCTTTAGCATTACAAACATTGTAAAGGAAATTGTTCAGCATTTTCACACCATTTTCAGTATGATTTACTTCTGGGTGGAATTGAATTGCGTACAACTTCTTTTCCTCATTCGCCATGGAAGCACAAGGACAATCATTTGTTGTAGCAATTATTTCAAATCCCTCAGGAACATTTGAAATATAGTCAACGTGGCTCATCCAACTAATTGAATTTTCACTTAAACCTTTGAAAAGTAGGGAATTAGTGTTGTATTTGGTTTCAGTTTTTCCAAATTCGCCAACAGGGGCAGTAGTAACTGTTCCACCTAAGGTGTGTGCCATTAATTGGCAACCATAACAAAGTCCTAAAACTGGAATTCCAAGTTCAAATATTTCCTTTGCGATTTTAGGCGATTTTTCGTCATAAACGCTGTTAGGACCACCTGTGAAAATAATTCCAATTGGGTTTAAAGCCTTTATTTCTTCTACAGAAAGAGAATATGGTTTAACTTCGCAATAAACATTGCACTCACGCACACGTCTTGCAATAAGTTGATTATATTGCCCTCCAAAATCGAGTATTAATACATATTGATGTTTCATTTTTTTTCCTTTCAAGTCAAATAAATTGCGTATAATTAAATTTAGATGGGATTTTCACCCATCTAAATTTTTTGATGTAATAATTACAAACTTAATTAATATTTTGTATCCTCATCATCGATATTTTCAATCATATCGTCCATTAAATTAATGTCAACATTCATATCAGTTGTTGAATCAGTAGAATTTGCTGAAGTATCGTTTGTTAAATCAATATCACCTAAATCAATATCAAAGTTAAAGTCATCATCAAGTGAAAAATCATTACTTTGTGTAAATGTTGTTGTTGGTTTAACGGGTTCTTTTGGAGAGTTATCCGTTCTTAAATCCATTAAATCAGGGAAATCCATAAAATCTTCATCAGTTGTATCAAACTTAGTGGAAGGTGTAGGTTCAGCAGCTTTTAACTCGTCAAAATTGAAGAAATCTTCCATTCCAGATAAATCGTCACCCTCTTTAAAATCGAAAGTTTCAACCAATTTGAAATTGTCAATTAATGCTCTTAAAGTACCCGATTGATTTGTTAGAATTGCACTTTCAGCAGCACTTTCTTCAGCAGTAGCAGTGTTGCTTTGAACAACATTTGAGATTAAAGTAACATTTTCATTAATGTGGATTATGCCTTCAGTTTGTTCTTTTGAAGCATTACTAATTTTTTCAATTAAAGTGTTAATTTCATTCGAACTTTCAACAATACTTGCAAGGGATTCAGCTGTTTGTTTTGCAATTTTTGTACCATTATTTACACTTTCAAGGGAAGCTTTAATAATATCAGCAGTTTGCTTAGCCGCCTCAGCACTCTTAGTTGCAAGAGTTCTAACTTCATCAGCTACAACAGCAAAACCTTTACCAGCAGCACCCGCTCTAGCAGCTTCAACAGCAGCGTTAAGTGCAAGAATATTTGTTTGGAAAGCGATGTCGTCGATTACTTTAATGATTTGAGCAATTTGGTTTGAAGAATTGCTAATTTCGTCCATTGCATAAAGCATTCTTCCCATATCATTGTTACAAACTGACATTTCGTCCGCATTATTTTGCACAATTTCAAGTACATTTTGAGCTACGTTTGAATTATCATTAATTTGTTCAGCAATATTTTCAATGCTCTTTGAAAGAGTGTCAATCGAACCAGCTTGTTCAGTCGCACCGTCAGACAACGCAGTTGCAACACTAGCAACTTGAGTTGAAGAAGTATCAACTTGTTTAGCTGCCTCATTTATCGAAGTAAATGTTTGAGCAAGTGAGCCTAAAATATCATCAAAAGCATTTTTGATTTCTTGGAAATCGCCAGGGAAATCTCCGCTAATTCCTGATGTCAAATCACCAGTAGCAATATCGTTTAGTTTTATAGAAATTTGAGTAATATATGTTTTTAGCGAATTTACAGTAGCTTCTAAATTCTTTGTCATATCGCCAACTTCGCCTTCAAAGCTATAAACAACTATAGGGGAAGACAAATCACCTTTAGATAGCAAATCCAACCTTTTGCTTGTTGTAACAATTGGGTCAACAACTCGTTTTAGTAGTACAAAAACAAATACTAGTGAGAAAATAAGCAGTAAAGCTAAAAATCCTAAGAAAATTAGTATAAATGAGGAAATATCAGAAAGTTCGTCATAAGGCACAACCATAGCAGCATAACCGCCAATAGCCTCAACTTCATATGAACTACCCATGTATAAAACATCGCCATAAGTAAATTGAGTTGTACCTCCAGCATTTTCTAAAATAAAATCGTGGAAATTTGCAATTTTATCAAAAGATGAGTCAACTTCTTTGAGTTGAATAGGATTAATGTTTAATGTCGCTGCTTGGAAAGATTGGTCAGTTAAAATTGCTCCACTATCAGAAACCAAGTAAATATATCCGTTATCACCAAATCTAATTGCATTTGCATAAGAATTCAAGTCCTCAAAGGATATTTCCGCAACGATAACTTTTTCAGTCGCTCCTGTTGAATGAACAGGGATAAACGTTAAAAATTCAGTTGTTCCGTCAGTAGTTTCATTTGTAACAGTAAAGGTTTGTACATTTCCGCTTACTGCTTCGGAAAAAGCAGATAGGGAAGTAATGTGCCCAGATAAATTACCTTTAGAAGTAATAATTTCCCCATTAATATCAACTAATGCATAATTTTCATATTGAAGCATATTCATATTAGTAGTAAAGAAAGATGTGCTATTACTCTCGTCCATTTCAGATTGAGAGGACAGTGTGATTAAATCTGTGGTTGAAAGATAAAAATATTCATTCAACCTTTCAGCTGCTTGTTGAGTTGCCCCCGTATAAGTGACATTCATGCTCTTGTTAAAAGCTGTGATGTTGGTGAAAATATTTGCAGCTAAAAGCAAGATACTTAGTATTAATACTAAAAGTGAAATTAAAAATATTATCCTAGTTTTTAAAGATTTCAAAAAATCTCCTCCTTGATACAATTATATATAAACTATTATTTTCAGTATAGCATACAATTTCTCATATTTCAATATATTTTTACTTTTTTTATCATATATTTTTAGTAGTTATTAGAGTAAAGTTTTATGCATAATTGTTAATAAAATATTAATACAATAAAAGAAGGGATTTGCTTAGTTATGAAAAAATGGAAGTTAGCTATAAATAAAATAATTTACATATTTAACAAAAATAAAAAAATAAAAACTGGAACAATTATTTTTGTTTCAGCATTAGTAGTTTTTTTAGTTATAAATTTTACTATTTTAAATGAGAGTGTAATTGACAACAAATTAACCCTTCCAATAATAAATTATGGTGAAATAATAACGGACGATACTGTGCTAAAAGATGATATGACAACGCCATTAATTTTAGAAAAAGATTTGCTTTACTTAAAAGATAATGGTTACAATGTGATTTCACAAAATGATTTACTAGATTTTTACGAAAAAAATATGGATTTACCAGAAAATCCTGTTCTGTTAATTTTTTCTTCGAGTAATTACAGTACCTTAGAATACGCACTTCCTATCTTAGAAAAGTACGAAGCACCAGCAGTTTTCGCTATTTCGGGCAATTTAATCGAAAGCCGTACAATTGATGAAAAAGTTGACATAGCTACATCAAATTTATCAATAAAAGAGCTAATAAAACTAAGAAATAATGACTTAATTGATTTTGCAAATAATTCTTATGAATTACATACTATCACCGAAAATCGAAATGGGATAAATAAAAATATTGATGAAGAATTTTTGCAGTATCAAAATATTTTGGTCGCCGACATTATGAAAATGGAGAAATTTCTCCTTGAAAATTGTGGAATAAAAGCAAATACTTTTTCGTTACCTTTTGGTTATTATTCCAAAGAAACCATTGATATTTTAGGCAATATGACATACGAGATTGTCTATACTTTTGATGAAAAAATAAATATTTTAGACAAGGAAGAAAGGGGAGTGCATCTTCTCTCAAGAACGCCCCGCCACCATAATTTGACCACAAAAGAGTTTATGGACTTGTTAGAAAGTTAATATTCAAGCGGTCTTGCTGATAATTTAATAATCATATCCATATCATCGTCTTTGGCGGTGATATTTTTCTTTATTTCACCACATTTTTCACATCGGTAGACAATTTGCATACCTTTTTTGTTAGTTTCAATTCCAATAGGCACTAAAACTCCCTTACAATCAGACTTTCTATCACCAGGGAAAACATCAAGGTGCAAAGAAGAAAAACAGTGGGGACAATGGTCACGAGCGGTGTATTTTAACTTTGTAATCTCCTTACCACAAACCACGCAAGTGAAATTTTCATCAATCATTTTAAAGCGTTTTTCCATATTTTACTAAAATTCATTCCTTTCAAAATTTACTATTTTACTTTGTATAAGAAAGCATTTTTGTCCTTTCCAACACGTTCTACAACATCAATGCTGAAAAGGATATTAAGTCCAATTTGAGCAATTCTATGGCTGCATTTACTGCTTTTTGCAAAATCTTTAGCAGTAAAAGTTTCTGAAGTATATAGTTCCTTTGGGATTAATTTTTTGTAATCATATTTGTCAAAAATATCAATTTCCTCAATTATCTCAATGGGAACACGGTCGATTCTATATTTTTTTCCACGATAACTTACTTTATTAATAGTTTGATAATGAGCTTCTTCAAGGACTATAAGTTTAAAGTGCAATCGTTCATTATTAAGGAAATTTTTTATCCTATAAAGTTCAAAAAAAGCATCTTGCACCGTGCCTTTTTTAGGTGATTTTCTTTTTGAAATTACTTCACCAGTGTTATCATCAATATTGTAAAGCCATTTAACTTTACACATTGGATATACGATAGTGACATCACAAACTTCCAAAAAAGCAGTTAATTTTTTTCGCATAGCATTAAAACTGCCCGTTTGAATTTCAATAACGCCATTTTCACCAACAATATCTGCAACAAAATTTCCGATTTTTATTTCGTGATTTTCGTTGTGTGGTTCAAAATAATTTTTAAGCACATTGTGTAAGGTGTTCTCTTTGTAAGTGCCAATGCCTTTTGTTTGTTTTTCTGCGTTTAACGCCTCTTGAAATCGGGTTAAATTCACTTTTTTACTCCATTTTATCTTTTTTGTAACTTTTTAATTTATTAAGGACCGCTGTAGCAGTTTTTTCTTCAACATGCAAAAAGTTGTCAGGCTCATTAATGTCGGGTAAATAATGTGCGTCCGAACTTTCAATAACCTTGCAATTTTTAAAATAGATGTGTTTTTC
Organism: uncultured Oscillospiraceae bacterium; assembly: GCA_964370845.1. Taxonomy (GTDB): domain Bacteria; phylum Bacillota; class Clostridia; order Oscillospirales; family Ruminococcaceae; genus CAYJLB01. The sequence goes on along the minus strand of CAYJLB010000036.1, from coordinate 15,098 downwards.
CGATAAAGTTAAAACATTGTCAAAATTATGAAACTCTACAACAGAAAAAGTGCTGTTTTCTGGTACAAATCCAAGTTGTGACATCAAAGAATTTGATTTTTTGTCAACGTGTGCAGGGTAGGCGAAACCACCAAATTTTTCCACTAAAGCAAAGACTTCTTCAAAAGAAATTGAGGTTGCATTTATAAGTAATTTCGACTTGCAACCAATAGTTTCATCGTCTTCATTAAGTAAAAGTTGTTCCCCGAAAATATCAGGTTCATTTTCTATAGGAAGTAATTTTTCATAGACAAATTCGTCCCAAGCCATAGCTTTTTCAAGGTTATCAAAAAGGCAAACAACGTGAATTTCCTCCTCAGTTGTAAGCTCCATTCCTGGGAGGAAAATTATTCCATAATGATCACAAATTGCCTTTACAGGAGGGCAATTTCCACAGGTGTTATGGTCTGTCAAAGCGATAATGTCAAGCCCCTTTATATGAGCCATTCCAGCAATATTGTTAGGTGTCATATCGTTGTCGCCACAAGGAGAAAGGCAGGAATGCATATGTAAATCATAGGACAGTGCAAATTTTTCCGAATTTTCCATAAATAATCATTCCTTTCTTTTGTGTTGAGGTTGGAGTTCGGTTTGTATAAGCTAAAGGTTTTACTCAATTTTTTCCTCTAAAAAAATTGCGGGTTGGAAGGGCAGAGCCCTCCTCGCTTTCCGCAGAAAGCGAAATTCTCGAATTAAAAGAAAGCAATTGTCCGATAATACGAGCAAAAATAAATGTTAAATTGTCGCAAAAATTAAGAAATTAACAAAGAATAACTAATGAAAAAACAATAAGAAAAATAATAGTGGAGATGATTTTTGCGACAAAAATAGTAGTAAAAGTAAAAACTGTATAGTTTTTACTTTTACGGGCGGATTGATGTTGTGAAAACAATGAACAGTCAATTTGTGGATCTTAAACTATTGTTCCTTATTGTAAGAATAAATGGAAGATTTCCAGCGAACTTCCGTGTCACATTGCAATAGCTTCGTCTATCATTTTTGCAGTTTCAAAAATTGGCAAATCTGATGCTAAAACACATACATTTTGCATTTTTGCCTTGTTTAATGCAGTTTCGTCAAGTTGCTGACCGTCGGCTATTACGATGCATGCCATTTCAGTCAATGTTGCCACTGCAATAGAATTTATGTTTCCCATAACAGTTACCCAAGCACTTCCAGCTGGAGCTTGTCCCATTGCAATGCTCAGTAAGTCACAGCAATACACTTTTGTTATTTCAATATTTTCGCTATCGGGAGTAATTATTTTCAGTCCTAATTTTTCCGCTAATTTTGTTGCAGTCATTGTTTTTAATTCCTTTCAAAATCATTTATCAGCACTTTGTAAATTGCTTACATATTCTCTAAATAGGTGTATACAGTCCTTTTCGTCCGCAAGTCCACGAACCACATCTTCAGCTAAAGCCTTACATGTAGGAGCGCCACAAGAACCGCAGTCAAGCCCAGGTAATCGTTCATATATACTTTCTACTTCCGATAATTTAAGCAAACTATCGCTGATATTTTCACCTAATTTAAAGACCGGTTTATATTCAATTTTTCTGTCAGAAAATGCAGTTTCAATATTCTTATTTTCATATTTTTTACCAATTTGAGGTGCGTTTTTTCTTAGTGAACGTAGTTTGGATTTTGCAAGATAAGGATTTTCAACTTGTAAAACTCCGCCTACACAGCCACCTGAACAAGCATTAAGCTCGATAAAATCAAGGTGAGCAATTTTTTCATCTTCCAAATCCTCTAAAACCTTGATAACGTTCACAATTCCGTCAGCAGCAAGGTGATGGTCGGTAGTTAATCCGTTTGCTTCACCACCGCTTGAGCCCCAAGCAATCCCGACTTGACCCGATAAAGCAAGAACTTCTTCATCATCGGCAGTGGCTTTCATATGAGGTAAAAGCAAAGGATAAATATCTTTTATCGCTAAAACTCTATCTACATTTGAATGTTCAATGTCAAGAGGAGCGTAAACGGCTGTCATTTTTGCTGGACATGGGGAAAGGAAGAAAAGTCCGATTTTTTCTGAGGGAAGTCCCGTCTTTTCCATGGCAATTCTCCTAGCTTCAGCAGCGGCTACTTCCATAGGAGATTTTATTGGCAATAAATGGTCAATTAAATTTGGAAAACGCACGCGAATAAGCCTTACAACACATGGACAGGCAGTGCTGATAAAAGGCTTTTGAGCAGAATTTTCTTTTATGTATTGTTTTGTCATATGACTAACTATTTCAGCTGCAGCTGCAACTTCAAAAACATCATCAAAACCAAAGCTAACTAACGCCCTTAAAACAATATTTACATCAGTTAAATTATTGAATTGAGCATAAAGTGAAGGGGCGGGGAGTGCAATTTTATACTCAAAATCATCAATGCTTGCGGTGGAGTCGGTGAAAACTTTCTTTGCGTGATGTGGACAGACTCTAACACATTCACCGCAATCGATACAGAATTCTTTTATAATACTTGCCTTACCGTCGCGAACACGAATAGCTTCGGTAGGGCAATGTTTAATACAGTTAATGCAACCCTTACATAGATCTTTATCTAGGGTTACGGAATGGTAAAATTGGTCGATGTTAAACACCTCCGATTAGATTTTTATAGTCATTGTAACAGTAGTTCCTACATTCATCTCTGTTTCAATATCAAGGGTGTCCGAGTATTTTTCCATATTAGGAAGTCCCATACCCGCACCAAAGCCAAGCTGTCTAACGTTATCCGTTGCAGTGGAAAATCCAGCAGTCATAGCCTTGCTTATGTCAGCAATTCCAGGACCAATGTCTTTAAGCACCATTTTAATTTTCTCGGAAGAAATGTAAACGTCAATAGTTCCACCGTTTGCGTGGATAACCATATTAATTTCTCCCTCATACATACAAATGGCTACTTTTCTTATAGTTTCAGGGTTTAAGTCAAGGAGTTTTAGCTTTCTTTTCAAGTCACTAGAAGCTTCACCCGCTAAAGTAAAATCATCACCGTCAACTTTATATGTTAAGTGCATTAAATTTTCGCTCATGCTATAGTTCCTCCTGCAAAGCCGTTTGTGTAAAGAATTCCACAAGCAGAAAACATTCTTTCATCGGAGATTAATAGGCAAATATTTCTTTCCTTCGCCATTTCAATCATAGTTTCATCAGGCATTTTTCCTCTAATAAAACAAACGCAAATAATATCCATCATTTCGGCAGTGCGAATAACTTGGGAATTGCAAAGTCCTGTCAAAAGTACAGCTTGATCTTTAACAAAAGCAAGCACATCACTCATCATATCAGAACCACAAACAGTATGCACCTCTTTATCAATTAGTTCTTCTCCAGAAATTACTTTTGCGTTTAACAGGTCAACAATTTTCGCTATCGTCATAAAAAATACCTTCTTTCATAAAATCGTAGTTTATATCTAAAATCTCAGTGCAAAATACAATTACAGAGTAATTATAACTTTTTTTTAGAAAATTTGCAATAGATTTTGTAAAAATATTACTAAAAAATTATATATTTGTATGAAAAATCATTGTGCACAAGTTAGAAATAACTAACTTTTTGTATAAAAAAATGTTAAAAATGCACGAAAAAACAAATGAAATTATGACATAAATGTTAATAGCTTTTTTTCTAAATGTGTGTTAAAATATTAACTGTATAATAATGTGCTAATTATTATGTTGAAATTTAATAAAAATTGAGGAGGAAAAATAATGGGCACAACTGCAAAAATAGTACCTTTCAATGGTACTGCCGAGCAAGAGGCTGCTTTAATGAAAGTAATCGAAACCCATAAGGACGAAAGAGGCGCTTTAATGCCAGTTCTTCAACAAGCGCAAGAAATCTATGGTTACTTACCTAAAGAAGTTCAAACTATGATTGCTCTTGGAATGGATATTCCACTTGAAAAAGTTTACGGTGTTGTAACTTTCTATTCACAATTTTCACTTACACCAAAGGGAAAATATAACATTTCTGTATGTCTTGGAACAGCTTGCTATGTTAAAGGAGCTGGGGATTTATATGAAAAACTACTTAAAACACTAGGTGTTGAAAGTGGCGAATGTACTGAAGATGGTGTGTTCTCTGTTGAAGCTTGCCGTTGTATCGGTGCTTGTGGACTTGCACCTGTACTTACTGTAAACGAAGATGTATATGGTAAACTTACTGTTGACGATGTTGACGGTATAATCGCAAAATATAAAAAATAATGATGACTGAAATTTCACTGAATATTCTAGATGTTGCACAGAATTCTGTTAAGGCGAAGGCTTCGCTAATTGAAATTGAAGTTGTCATTAATACTGTTAATGATAGAATGAAAGTTTCAATTATCGACAATGGCTGTGGAATGACTGAGCAACAAGTTGAAAAAGTAATTGACCCGTTTTTTACAACTAGGACTACTCGTAAAGTTGGACTTGGAGTTTCGTTTTTCAAGCTTGCTTGTGAGTGCACTGGTGGAAGTTTTTCTATTAAATCTGAAGTTAATGTAGGCACTACTGTAGTTGGGGAGCTTGTTATGTCCCATATTGACAGAATGCCTCTTGGGGATATGAGTAGCACTATGCACGCTCTTATCACAATGAACAAAGACATTGATTTTCTTTATAGTTATCAAATTGATGAAAATGGATTTACACTTGATACCCGTGAGTTTAGAGAGATTTTGGGGGATATTGATTTTGATATACCTGAAGTTTCTACCTATATAAAAGAATATTTGATTGAAAATAAATCTGAAATTGATAAGGCAATTGATGTGAATTTGCTTTAACCCTCTATTTAGTATAGATTGTTAAAAAAATTACATACAAAATTTATCAAAGTATTATATTTAAATTATACAAAATACGAAAGGAAAGATAAAATTATGAAATCACTTGCAGAATTAAATGCTATTCGTGATAAAATGAAAAGCCAAGTAAATATTCGTAAAGAAGACGATGGCAACCAAGTACGTGTTGTTGTTGGTATGGCAACATGCGGTATTGCAGCTGGTGCAAGACCTGTATTAACTGCTTTTTCCGAGGGTATTGCTGAAAAAAATATTTCTGACAGAGTTACTGTAACTCAAACTGGTTGTATTGGCCTATGTCAACACGAACCAATCGTTGAAGTTATGGAACCTGGTAAAGAAAAAGTAACTTATGTACATATGACAGCTGAAAAAGCTAAAGAAGTTCTAGATAAACACCTTGTAAGAGGTCAAGTTGTATCTGATTACACTGTAAAATTATAATAAGGAGGTAACACAATGTATCGTTCTCACGTATTAGTTTGTGGAGGAACTGGTTGTACCTCTTCAGGCAGTAACAAAATTTGTGACGCTCTTGAAGCTGAAATCAAGGTAAATAATCTTGAAGAAGAAGTTCAAGTAGTAAAAACAGGTTGTTTCGGGCTATGTGCTTTAGGACCAATCATGATTATTTATCCAGAGGGAACTTTCTACTCTCTTGTAAATCTTGAAGATATTCCTGAAATCGTATCTGAACATTTATTAAAAGGTCGTGTTGTTTCCCGTCTAGTTTATGATGAAACTGTAACTAGCGATGGAATTAAATCTCTTAACGACACTGACTTCTATAGAAAACAAAACCGTATTGCTCTACGTAACTGTGGTGTTATTAACCCAGAAGTTATTGACGAGTATATCGGTGTTGATGGTTACCAAGCACTTGGTAAAGTTGTAACAGAAATGTCACAAGAAGATGTAATTAATTGCATTCTTGAGTCAGGTCTTCGTGGTAGAGGGGGCGGTGGCTTCCCAACTGGGCGTAAATGGCAACTTGCTAAAGACTTAGTAAAAACTGGTCAAAAATACGTTTGTTGTAACGCTGATGAAGGGGATCCAGGGGCATTTATGGACCGTTCAGTACTTGAAGGTGACCCACATGCTCTTATCGAAGCAATGGCAATCGCTGGTTATGCAATTGGTGCTGACCAAGGTTACGTTTATGTTCGTGCTGAATACCCAATCGCTATCAAACGTCTTGAAATTGCTCTTGTACAAGCTCGTGAATACGGACTACTTGGTAAAAATATCTTTGGTTCAGACTTCTCATTCGACATCGGTCTAAGACTTGGTGCGGGTGCGTTCGTTTGTGGTGAAGAAACTGCTCTTATGACTTCAATCGAAGGTAATAGAGGTGAGCCACGTCCACGTCCTCCATTCCCAGCTGAAAAAGGATTATATCAAAAACCAACTATCCTAAATAACGTAGAAACTTTTGCTAACATTCCACAAATCATCTTAAATGGTGCTGAATGGTTTGCTGGTATGGGTACTGAAAAATCAAAAGGTACTAAAGTTTTCGCATTAGGTGGAAAAATTGTAAACACTGGTCTTGTTGAAGTTCCAATGGGTACAACTTTGCGTACAGTTATCGAAGAAATCGGTGGCGGTATTCCTAATGGTAAACAATTTAAGGCTGCTCAAACTGGTGGTCCTTCAGGTGGATGTATTCCAATCGAACATTATGATATTCCAATCGACTATGATAACCTAATCGCAATCGGTTCAATGATGGGTTCAGGTGGTCTTATCGTTATGGACGAAGACAACTGTATGGTTGACATTGCTAAATTCTTCCTTGAATTTACTGTTGATGAATCATGTGGTAAATGTATCCCTTGTCGTATTGGTACTAAGAGAATGTACGAAATGCTTGAAAAATTCACTGAGGGTAATGCTACTCTTGAAGATATTGACAAGCTTGAAGAATTATGTTACTACATCAAGGACAATGCACTTTGTGGACTTGGACAAACTGCTCCAAACCCAGTGCTTTCAACTCTACGTTATTTCAGAGATGAGTATATCGCTCACGTTACTGAAAAGAGATGTCCAGCAGGTGTATGTAAATCATTACTATCTTACGAAGTTATTGCTGACAAATGTAAAGGTTGTACTGCTTGTAAAATGGTTTGTCCAACAAATGCAATTGCTGGTGAAGTAAGAACTGCACATACAATTGATAAAGTTGCTTGTATTAAATGTGGCGCATGTATGGAAAAATGTCGCTTTAATGCAATCATTAAACAATAATACGGGAGGAAATTATCGATGGAAAATATTAATTTAAAAATAAATGGCGTTGCAATTTCCGCTCCTAAAGGTTCTACTATTCTAGAGGCTGCGAGAATTGCGGGCATCGAAATTCCTACTCTTTGTTTTCTAAAAGAAAGAAATGAAATTGGTGCATGTCGTATCTGTGTAGTTGAAGTTAAAGGAGCTAGAAGCCTTGTTGCATCTTGCTGTTACCCTGTAAACGAAGGAATGGAAGTTGTTACAAATTCACCTAAAGTTCTTGATTCAAGAAAGAAAACTCTACAACTTATCCTTTCAACTCATAATAAAAGCTGTCTATCATGTGTAAGAAGTGGACAATGTGAACTTCAAACTTTATCAACTGATTTACAAGTTGATGATGCAAATTACTACGAAGGTGAAATGCAAAAATTTGAAATTGACAACTCTGCTGCTCATATGTATAGAGATAATTCAAAATGTATCCTATGTAGACGTTGTGTAGCTGTTTGTGAACAAACTCAAGCTATTGGCGTTATCGGTGCAAATGATAGAGGTTTTATTACTAATATCGGTTGTGCTTTTGAGTCAGGACTTGGCGAAACTAGCTGTGTATCTTGTGGTCAATGTATCAACGTTTGTCCTACAGGTGCTCTTGCTGAAAAAGATTTCACTAGCGAAATTTTTGCTGCTATTGCTGACCCAACAAAACACGTTGTTGTTCAAACTGCTCCTGCTGTTAGAGCTTCAATTGCTGAAGAATTCGGCAATCCAATTGGTACTAATGGTGAAGGCAAAATGGTTGCTGCTCTTAGAAGACTTGGCTTTGATAAAGTATTTGATACAAACTTCACTGCTGACCTTACTATTATGGAAGAAGCAACTGAATTCCTACACAGAGTGAAAAATGGTGGAAAATTACCACTTATCACTTCATGTTCACCAGGTTGGGTTAAATACTGTGAACATTATTTCCCAGATATGATTGAAAATCTTTCAAGCTGTAAATCACCAATGCAAATGTTTGGTGCTGTAACTAAAACTTACTATGCTGAAAAAATGGGAATTGACCCTAAAGATATCGTTTCTGTAGCTGTTATGCCATGTACTGCTAAGAAATTTGAAACTGGACGTGCTGACCAATCTGCTGCTGGTGTTCCTGATGTTGATTTCTCAATCACAACAAGAGAAGCTGCTAGAATGATTAAACGTGCTGGTATCCAATTCAACAAATTACCTGACGAATGGTTCGATGACCCACTAGGCGAACACACTGGTGCTGGTGTAATCTTCGGTGCTACAGGTGGTGTTATGGAAGCTGCTCTACGTACAGCTGTTGAAACATTAACTGGTGAAGAACTTGCAAGCCTTGACTTTAACGATGTTAGAGGTACAAAAGGTATCAAGACTGCTACTTACAACGTTGCTGGAATGGACATTAATGTTGCTGTTGCTTCTGGTCTTGCTAATGCTAAAGAACTTCTTGAAAAAGTTAAGAGCGGTGAAGAAAACTATCACTTCATTGAAATCATGGGTTGCCCTGGTGGATGTGTAAATGGTGGTGGACAAGCTCAACAACCTGGATTTATTCACAACACTGTTGATATTCGTGCTGAAAGAGCAAAAATTCTTTATGATATTGATGCTAATTTACCAGTTCGTAAATCACACGAAAACGCAGCTATTAAGAAATTATATGATGAATACTTTGGTGAACCTGGTTCACACAAAGCTCACCACTGCTTACACACTAAGTATGTTAAGAGAGAATTATATTAATAGATAATTTTATGAGGCGGTAGCAGTTTAAGCTACCGCCTTGTTTTTTTGGAGGAAGTTATGAAAACATTAATTGATACTCATATTCATACAGGGCTTTTTCAAGGAATGCATGGAATGGTTGATATGTCAAGGGAAAAAGTGCTAGAACATATGAATGTTTCAGGGACAACTCATTCAATTATTTCAACTACAATGTGTGCAGAATACTTTGGAGAGGGGATTGTTGAGGATAAATTTACCCAAGTTCAGCATAATTTGAATATGTTTAATGAATTCAAAAATGATGAAAATATTAAGTTTTTGTTTTGGATAAAAGCAAACACTGAAAAATTTTCCAATGAAGTAGCTGATTTTATATTAGCTAATAAGGATAGGTTCTTAGGGTTAAAAGTTCACCCTTTTCATTCAAATATGAAGATTGATGATGAACGATTATTGCCTTATATGGAGTTTGCAAACAGTGAAAAATTGCCTGTTGCATTTCATACAGTTCCTGGTGATGGAGTTGACACAAAATCACTTGGGGAATTAGCGAAAAAATTCACAAATACAAATTTTATTGCAGTGCATATGGATATGACTTCGGACAATATTAATTCTGCAAAACAAATTGCAACTGTTGAAAACTTGTACGGCGACACTACTTGGGTAAGCTATGAAAATTTCCTAAAAGTAATTGAAATTGCTCCAAAGGAAAAGATTTTGTTTGGTACAGATGCTCCAATAAGCGATGATATGATGAGCTTTTACGGGAAATATTACGAGAATTATGAGGAACATAAAATTATTTTTAAAGATAATCCTGAAAAAGTGTTTAATTTGAGATAAAAAAATAAAAACTTAGTGGTGAAAGACCCACTAAGTTTTTTATTTTTAACCAAAAAGATCGCCTTTGATAAAAATATCAAAGGCTTTTAGATAAAATGAATGAAAATGATTATAAAGGAAAAAATTAAAAGAAATAGGTAAAGTTAAATTTAAGAGAAAATTCCTGAGCCAAAGTCTTCAGTATATTGATCACACCAGATTGAAACCGCGTTAAATTCAACATCTAATGGGATTTCTACTGAAAAAGTTGCATTTTCAAAAGCGCCCTCTAATTTTTCGCTAATTATTTGTTCAAGTGTAAAGTTTCCCTCATCATCTTTTGTTCCAAGGGCAACATAAACGTCAGGAGCTGCTCCGTCATAGTAGAAATTTTCTAGGATTAATTTGCCGTCGCTATATATAGTAGCTTGTGCTGAAACATCGTGGTCGCCATCTGTGATGCTTGCAACCATTTCAATTGTTATTTCAGGTTCAGCTAATGGAACGTCTTCGTCAAGTATTTCCAAAGTTTCAACAGTAAGCTCTGGTATTGTTGTAGTAGCTTCTTGTGATGCTTGAGGAGTGGTTGCCTCAGTTTGTGAAGTTTGCTCATTAGTTTGACAAGCAGTTAGGAGTAGTAATGCTAAAAGAGCCGTTAATATTTTTTTCATAAGTATGACCATTCCTTTCTGCACGTTTTGAAAATCTTGTTTCCAAACATACACTTTCTTAAATAAACTTTTAATCTAAAGTTTATAATATAATTATACATCAATTTCGTTCAAAGTGATTACTATAAAATGTATAAAATGTTAACTTTTTACAGTTTAAATTAAAATTTTATGTTAAAAACTAATAAAATTTTAATGTCGTGTAATTACTGAAGCCATTGTCACAGCTTTTTATTACTTGGCATAAAATAAAGTATATATATTAAATTCAGTTTATAAATTAATTAAATTATTGTAGAAAACTCTGTTTAAAATTTTAAATTTTGACAAATAATATTTATAGATAAACCAAAAAATCAAGAATAAATTTTGGGAGTGTATGCTTTGTGTCAATAAAAAGAGGAGAAATATATTACGCAGATTTAAGTCCTGTTGTAGGTTCGGAACAAGGCGGTGTTCGCCCAGTTTTAATTGTGCAAAATGATGTGGGGAATAAACACAGCCCCACAGTCATTGCTGCCGCTATCACAAGTCAAAAAGAAAAAGCAAAATTACCGACACACATTGAAATTAACAGCTTTAACTGCGGTCTTGCAAAAGACTCTGTGGTGCTTTTAGAGCAAATTAGAACTATTGATAAAAAGAGATTAAAAGAAAAAATGGGGGAGCTTGATGATTCCTCAATGACTCAAATTAACAGTGCTTTATCAATAAGCTTTGGACTTGGATTGTAGTGAAAACTACATAAATATGTTTCATATTAAAAATAATGCAGAACCAGTTGAAATAAAATCAGCCGGTTCTGCATTATTTTATTAAAGAGGTTAATATTCTTTAAATTAATTATGATAAAACAAAACAAACTGTTAAGAATCTATTGACTTTATGCAAATAATAAGTTAAAATTATATTTGTGTGATGAAATAATAGTTTGTTTTGGCTACTTTGAAAGGAAAGCTGTTAATATATGACAAATTTGACAAAAATTGGTATGTTTGGAACTATTGCGTTGACTTGTATGCTTGCTGGATCTTTTTTGATAAAAACTCCTCAAGTGAACTCTGATGAAATCAGTAGTGTTATTACAACGGAAAGTCAAGTAATCACTACTAGCGAAAATGATAAAATGTTTCTACAAGATGATTTTGTTGTAACTGAGGTAATTTCTGAGGAAGATGTGCCTACTAATAAAACTACTGAAGCGGCTGAATATGTAGAGATTGAAGTTGGTCAGACTATTGAAATAGCTTTTGAATCTGTTGCAGGGGCTTATTTTACAGCTGATTGCGATAACGAAATTGTTAGCATTAATGTAGAAAATGAAACTGTTTTTATAACTGCAAATAGTGAGGGAGAAAGTTTAGTTACTGTTAAAGCAAAAAATGATGATACTGTTTTTGCTGAAAACGATTTTCTTTTTTCAATAACGCAACATGAAGAAACTACTGTTGCTGTTAGAAGTGCTCCAAAACCAGTAGAAAGTCCAGTAGAAACAACAAGAGCGACTACAGCGGAAACGACTGCTGAAACAACAAGAGCGACTACAGCGGAAACGACTGCTGAAACAACAAGAGCAACTACAGCGGAAACGACTGTTGAAACAACAAGAGCGACTACAGCGGAAACGACTGCTGAAACAACGAGAGCGACTACAGTGGAAACAACTACTGAAGCAACAACTGTGGCTACTACAGCTGCTCCAGCACCTGTATACACAAGCACTAATAGCTCCGTAGAACAAAGAGTTGTTGACCTTGTTAATGAAGAAAGAGAAAGACTTGGTTTAAATCCGCTTTCTAATTATAATTCTTTATTAAACAGTGCTGCTGATACTCGAGCTATGGAAATTGAAGACAAGTTCTCTCATACAAGACCTAATGGAGAAAAATGCTTTACAGCTATGAAAGAGTTGGGACTAACTTACACCCTTGCTGGTGAAAATATCGCCTATGGTCAACCTACTGCTGAAAGAGTTGTTGAGGCTTGGATAAATTCACCTGACCACTATGAAAATTTGATAAATCCTAGATTCACTCAAATTGGTGTTGGTGCTTATGAGAAAAATGGAGTTTGGTATTGGGCGCAGTTCTTTATGAAATAACATTATCCTATTGAAAGGAATATATATGACTGATAAAATTACGACGATTGAGCAATTAAGAGAAAAGATTGACAAGTTTTCCGAGGAAAGAAATTGGAATGATGGTTCAAATGGTAAGAATTTAGCAATGGCTTTAACTGTGGAAGCAGGGGAGTTACTAGAAATTTTTATGTGGAAACATTCTGATGAAGCGGACGAAATCAGAAATAACTCAAGTGAATTTACTCATTTAAAGGAAGAAATTGCTGATATTTTTTGGTATCTAATGAGAATTTGCAATCACTATGAAATAGATTTAACTGACGCTGTTTTTGATAAAGCAATAAAAAATGCAAAAAAATATCCTCCTTTGTCGGAGGTAAAAAAAATCTGTAATGAAACATAATTCGTTTCATTACAGATTTTTTATTTATAAGTATTTTTCTTCAAATTCATTAGTAGAAATTGGCTTTTCGTATAAATATCCTTGCGCAGATTCGCACTCGATTTCTTTTAAAAACTCAGCTTGGTCCGCAAGTTCAACGCCCTCCGCCACTGTGTACATTTGAAGTTTGTGTGCAATTTTGATTATTCCATCAACTACAAGATTACCTCTGTCATCATCTAAACTATTGACAAAAAAGCTTCTATCCAGTTTTAATGTGTCAACTTTGAAGTTTTTAAGCATACCAAGGGAAGAATATCCCGAACCAAAATCATCAATTGAAACAGAAAAACCATTATTATGTAAGTCCATAAGGAGCTTTTCCAGTTCTTTTTCATTTTCAGTAATTGTTGTTTCAGTAAGCTCAATTTCAATAAATTTCCGTGGAATATTATACTTATCAGTAATACTTTTTATTTCGTGAATAAAATTAGGATTTTTTAGATGAAGTTTTGAAAAATTCACTGAAACAGGAACACAATTTTTACCATTATCAAGCCATTTCTTTATGCTAATACACACACATTCTAGCATATACAAATCTAAATTAATTATAAATCCATTGCTTTCGAATAAAGGTATAAAATCGTTAGGAAAAATCATATTTCCGTCAGGTTCAATCCAACGTACAAGAGCTTCTGCACCTATTAATTCGTTATTGCTAAGCTTAAATTTTGGCTGATAAAACACTTTAAAATCGCCATTTTTCAAGGCATCATCTTTTTTGTTTGTAAGCTCAGTCAAAGTAACTATTCGCTTTTTAAATTGCTCATTATAATCGCAAATAGAATTAATGTTATCGTTTTTTGCATAGCTGTGTGCCATTGTAGCTTTGTTTACAATATCATTTATATCATATTCATCTTTAGCAATTTCATATCGTCCATATCTGAAGGAGAACTGATGACTTGCTAGTTCTGGAATTTTCTCTTTAAAAATTCTTTCTTTACCCTTTAGAAGCTCATCATTAAGTAAAATTTCCTTTTTTGAAAATATCATAAATTCGTCCGAACCAGTTCTTGCTGCAATAAAAGGAATTTCGTAACTTTCGTTAATAACGTCTGCGATAGTATTTAAAACTCTATTACCTATTTCAAAATCAAACAATTCATTCACAGCTTTAAAGTTTACAATATCCATTTTAACCAAGGCATAATCAGCGTTTTTATTACTATTTAATATCTTACTTATTTCAAGTTTAAATTTAATTAAATTAGGTAAACCAGTTAAATCGTCAAAATATGCAATTTTTTCAATAATCTCCATATTCTTTTTCTTTTGCATTAAAAAATAAACTAAAATTAATAAAAAGCAAAGAATAATCAGTGTGCTTAATAAAATCATATTTTGAGAAATTGAGTTTGCACTCTCATGAATAGATTGTCCTGAAACAATAAATACAGCAGTCCAGTTGTTAATTTCTAAGGGGTGATAAACTGCAATATTATCTTCTCCGTCAAGGATGAAAGAAGTGTTACCAGCTTTAGAGTTATTTATATCAGCGACAAAATCATTAAGATTGTTATTATCAGTGAATTCTAGATTCAAAATATCGTTAAATCCGTGAAAACTAGCGTTTGTACTTACTACAACTTCACCATTATTTTGAAGAATAAGTGCATCACCATTCTCACCTCCGCTTATGGATAAAAGAGAGATTAAGTAGTCCAGATTGTATTCAGCAGCAACTACACCGTCAATTTTTCCTTCGTAATACACAGGGGAAGCGACTGCTACTACTAAATTCCCAGAAAACGGCGATAAATATGAAGATGATGTAACAAGCTCCCCATTTAAAGCTGTTTCAAAATATGAAAACTCAGAAATATCTACAATTTCACCCGTTGTAATTATTCCAACACCACTTGGGTCAACTACAAAAACATTTTCAAAAGAAAAATCAGTTTCTAAAGTTGCTAAGTATTGTATAATTGATGCCTCATTATAACCGATTACTGAGAGGGTTTTAGAAATATTTTGAATAATAGTACGCTCAGTAGAGAATTCACGATTAATGGATAAAATCTGTTGATTTGAAACATCGTTAAGTGAAGTAGTAATTGATTCCTCCAATTCTGTATTAACAATAAAATTAAAAAACCAAATTCCAGTTATTATTAAAACAAAAGTTAGGAAAATTCCAATAAATAGGGAAAAATTATTTTTTTTAGTCTTCATATGATATATCATTCCTTTCAAAAGGCTATGAAATTGCAAGCTAGCTACTTATTTATTTCACTATAAC
>CAYJLB010000035.1:19924-22051 GCA_964370845.1 uncultured Oscillospiraceae bacterium | reverse complement strand
ACATTTGTCTGAATGCAAGACGTCCAATACGTCCAAAACCATTAATAGCAACTTTAACTGACATAAATAATTTCCATTCCTTTCTGTTTTAAAGGCTTTGCGTAGTTTGCAAATAATTTTTTAGCAAAAGCAAAGTTTCAGTCTAATTTTGACTGAAAAAAATATGTGGATAAGTAAAAAATTAAATGTATTATCCAACAAAATTTTCCTAAAATAATTATAAAACAATTTTTATAATTAATATAATGATATTTTACACTATTTCTTTTAAAAATGCAAGCACTTTGCTAAAAATTTAACGTCAATTTCATTTTTTTCATAATTCTATCAATTTTTAGCATAATTTACAGCATTTTTTTGACATTTTTTTCACAAAGTGGGGAAACCCCACTGTTACGCCCGCGATTTTTCATTGAAAAATAGGAAAATTTCTGCCCGCGAGGCTATATATTGTTTGAATTTCAACCATATTGTGATGTTTGTGGGGAAACCCCGCTGTTATGCCCGTGTTTTTTCGTTGAAAAGTAGGAAAATTTCTGCCCACGAGGCTGTATATTGTGTTGAATTTCAACCATATTGTGATGTTTGTGGGGAAACCCCACTGTTATGCCCGCGTTTTTACATTGATTGATTATTTTTTAACCGTATGATTAATTGATTTTTCTATAAATAAACAAATATGTAAACAGTTTTTTATAGATTATTATTTCTTATCAATCAATAAAAAAAAATAATGACAAAAACTGACGAAATATCTTTACTTATACCCTTTTTTGTAATATAATTAAGATATCTTTACTATTGTAAAATATTGTAAGTATAGGATTGAAGTTAAAAAATTAATTAAAAATTAAAAGGAGATTTAAAGTTTTGGATAATAAACTTCTCGATGTGTTAAAATCACTTTATTCGTCTAATGATGATATTTTCACAGCGATTACAAATGAAAAAGAGGAAGTTCTTTGGACTAATTCAAATATTTATAGAGAAAATTTTTCTGCAAATTTTGAAAAAGCTTTGAAGCAAGAGGGAACTGAGTTTCCTACAAGAATAGAATGTCTTATCCCTTTTGAAAGTGGTGAAGACATTTATACAATCAATATTTTGCCTGTTATTCAAGATGATGAAATTCAAGGTTATGTTCTTAAAACAGTTTACGCAAAAGAACTTTTTAGATATAAATACCAAAGTAAATTTATAGCGGACAGCATTAAAAATTATCGTGATTTAAAAATGCAAGTTTCAGATATGATTGCAATATCAATTCACGTTTATCAAATGCTTGAAGAAAAAGAATTGTATGACGAGGCAGTTTATTTTAATAAGATTATGAATAATTGCTATAAACTAATGCGTTTAGAAACAAATAAAATGGAAGTAGTTCAGTATTATTCGAAAAAAACTAAGGGTTCAAATATAAATCTTGATGTATTTTTAAATGAAACTTTGACAATTATTTCCTCAATTTTGCGTGCTGATGGTTTTGAACTTGTTTATAAATCAAGTGTTGAAGATGCGGATGCAATTGTAAATGTGAACCCTGAACGATTAGTTGCTGCAATAATGAATTTAATTGTTAATGGGATTAAGCACAATATTTCCGAGGAAAAGAAAGTTACTGTGGAACTTAAAGTTCGTGGAAATTCCGCTGTAATTGACTTTGTTGACAATGGACTTGGAATGGATAAAGAAACAATTGATGATATTTTTAGAAAATTCTCTGACTATGATTTGTATTTTAATAATTTTAAGTCAATTGGTTATGGGTATTATGTTGTAAGTCATTTTTGTGACACTTATGATAGTAGCATCTTGATTAAGTCAAAGGAAAATGAAGGGTCAACTGTTACTCTGAAAATACCTTTAATAGAGGGTGATGATAAATCTATTAACAATTTAAGTAGCAAATCTGCTGAATTTATCACTAATAGATTTTCAAATTTATACATTTATTTATCCGAAATTACAAATATGAACTTATATCTATAAAATTTTCAAAAAACCGTTCTTACCCCTTGCTTTTTTTGTAAAGTCATAGTAAAATATTATAGAACATAAATATTTGTACGAGTAAGAAAGGAATGGATATTTTTATGCCAATTAAGTATATTTTTGTCACAGGTGGTG
>CAYJLB010000035.1:16635-19914 GCA_964370845.1 uncultured Oscillospiraceae bacterium | reverse complement strand
TGGAAAAGGTATTACCGCTGCTTCACTTGGTAGACTTTTGAAAGCGAGAGGTTATAAGGTTACTATCCAAAAGTTTGACCCTTATATAAATGTTGACCCTGGGACTATGAGCCCTTATCAACATGGTGAGGTTTTTGTTACAGATGATGGTGCTGAAACTGACCTTGACCTTGGACATTATGAGAGATTTATTGATGAGAATTTATCTGTAAACTCTAATGTTACTACAGGTAAAATTTATTGGAATGTATTGAACAAAGAACGTCGTGGAGATTATCTTGGCGGAACTGTTCAAGTTATCCCTCATATCACAAATGAGATTAAAGAACGTATTTATCGTGTAGGAAATGAAAATGATTGCGATGTTGTAATTACTGAAATTGGCGGTACAGTTGGCGATATTGAGAGTACACCTTTCTTGGAAGCTATTAGACAAGCTTCTATTGAGGTTGGACGTGAAAACTCTCTGTTTATCCATGTAACATTAGTGCCTTATATTGCTGGTTCAAATGAGCTTAAATCTAAGCCTACACAACATTCTGTTAAAGAACTTTTATCTTTGGGAATTCAACCTAACGTTCTTGTTTTAAGAAGTGAGTTTGAAATTACTCAAGATATGAAAAATAAAATTGCACTTTTCTGTAATATTCAAGGGAAAGATGTTATTCAAAATCTTACTGCTCCTTCTTTATATTCAGTGCCGTTGTGGCTTGAAGATGAGGGGCTTGCGAGCACTGTATGTGAGCATTTGAAGCTTGAAAACAGAACTCCTGACCTTAGCGAATGGATTGAAATGGTTGAAAAACAGCAAAAAGCTGATAAAACTGTTACAATTGGCTTGGTTGGTAAATATGTAGCACTTCCTGATGCTTATTTATCTGTTGCTGAAGCTTTAAGACATGGTGGATTTGCTAATGGTGCAAATACTGAAATTAAATGGATTCACTCTGAGGACATTACTTCTGAAACAGTGGCAGAAATGCTTGCTGGTTGCGACGGAATTTTAGTTCCTGGCGGATTTGGCGACAGAGGAATTGAAGGTAAAATCGAAGCTATTAAATATGCTCGTGAAAATAAAATTCCTTTCTTTGGAATTTGTCTTGGTATGCAAGTTGCAGTATCTGAATTTGCTAGAAATGTAGCTGGTTTAGAGGGTGCAAATTCTGCTGAATTTGGTGAGCTAGTCCATCCTGTAATTCATATTATGGAAGACCAAAAAGACGTTACTGAAAAAGGTGGAACTATGCGTCTTGGTTTGTACCCATGTGTACTTACTAAAGAGTCAAAATGTGCGGATATTTACGGGGACGAGCTTATTTACGAACGTCACCGTCACCGTTATGAGTTTAACAATTCATATAGACAAACTTTATCGGAAAAAGGCTTAACTTTTGCTGGATTATCCCCTGATAGCAAATTGGTTGAAATCATTGAGATTAAAGACCACCCATGGTTTATCGCAGTACAATTTCACCCTGAATTTAAGTCAAGACCAAACAAACCACATAAATTATTTAAAGATTTTATTAAGGCTTCTGTTGAAAAATCAGAGGAGAAATAAGGCTTAGTTATTGGTTGCTACTTGAGCGAGAAAGTCCAATTAACGCCCCAATACTTCCAGAAATAAAATCACGAAAAAGAGATATTGTTACTGTATTTGACGAGTGTGGAGCTATCATATGGCTGAAATTTCGAACTATAAGCATGACAATAAGGCAAAATAAACACACGCAGGCTAGGACGATAATTTGCACATTTACAGTAAATTTTCGTTGGACAGGTTGTTTTTCCTCAATAGACGGAGAAATTTCGGAAGATAAGTCTTTAGCTTTTTCTTCTTCTAAAGTTAAAAAAGATTGAGGATTATCACTTTTTTCGCTGCTAAAACCAATGCTTTTAGGCTTGTTGTTAGACTTAGTATATGTTTTTCTTTTGTTTTTTATAGCAAATTCAGAAACGGAAACCATACTCATAAAATATCCAAAAATTGAGCTTAATGCTGTCCTAAAAACGATGTCAATTTGAGTAATTGCTTCAATTTCAACTTCTATAAACAAGGAAATTGCAGTTTGAAGTAGTAATATTCCAAAAATTACGATTAAACTGATAAAAGCAAGGTTTTTGCTATTTATTTTGGACAGGAAATTTCTTTTTTTTCTCATAATAATATCTCCCTTATAAAAATATTATAAAAAAGCAGTGACGGAAAATGCTCCGTCACTGCTATATTTTTGCCTTAAATTATCCTTATGGTTCTGGTGTTGGCTCTGGTTCAGGAGTAGGTTCAACTGGAGTAGTATCTTCAAAAACCATTTGTGCAAGTTCAACTGTGTCTGATAATGTCAAGTTAATACCAAAAAAAAAATTAGGCTAAAAAACCCTGTATTTATGCGGTTTTTTTTGGTATGAAAATGGAAGTTTTTTTCTCGATTTTGTATACCCTTATGAAATAATAATACCAAAGTACTATTTTATACTATAAAATAGGTGTGCAATTAGTAAATAAATCTTTGAAGTTAAGCTCTATTTCAACCTGCTCTTTACTGTATATGAATACTGATTTTATAAAGGTTTGAACGATGTTTTTATCAAGGTTTTTTACAACTCCATATTGGTCGATTATTTCTTCTAGTAGTTCACGATTGTTGTTTTTTTCAACACTTTCATCAAATATTTTGCTTTGAATTTCTTCTAACTTAATTTCAATATCTCTAATGTTTGTTTCAAGTATTTCTTTTCTTGAAATATATTCATCTCTACTTAATTTGTCGGAAGCATATTTTTCGTATAAATTAGATTTTATAGTTGTTATTCTAAGCTTTTCTTTTTCTAAAGAGGTCATTTCTTTTTGAAGCAACATATTTATTTTATTATTTTTTTTGATAGCTTTGAGTTTTAATTTTGCTAATTGTAGAAAATCATTTATGTTATTTAAAATCAGCACATTCAATTCTTCTTCCGATAATGTGTTTCCAGTTGGGCAAAGGCTCTCGTTATCATTATATGAGTAAGCACAAGAGAAGTAGAACTTTTCTTTCGCTCCTTGCTTTCGTTTCATAAGTCTTTTACAATTTCCACAACGTACTTTGGATTTAAGTAAAAAATCCGTTGGTGTGCGTTCTTTTGTTCTTTTTGATTTTTTGATAACTAAGTTCGCTTTGTCAAATTCCGATTTTGATACGATGGCTTTATGCGTTCCTTCAACTATAATTGGTTCAGTTTTTTTGTATTTGTTTTCTGATAAGCTGATTTTTTCCTTGCGATTGCTCACAAGAGTAC
>CAYJLB010000035.1:2642-16625 GCA_964370845.1 uncultured Oscillospiraceae bacterium | reverse complement strand
TATCTAAGATTAGTTAATATCAAATAAACTTGTGCAGATGTCCACACTGTTTTGCTAGATGTAAACTTAAATTTCTTATCATTAGGAAATTTCAGCTTATAATATTCAGCAGGGGTAAGCTTTTTTTCTTCATTCAGTTTTTTTGCAATGCTTGATGTATTGTTTCCCTCAATAGCCAAATCAAATATGTATCTGACAGTAGGTGCAGAGTCTGTATCAATATCAAGTTTATTTTTAATTTCTGGGTGCATAATATATCCAAAAGGTGCGTGAGAGCCTACGAATTTTCCTTCTTTCATCATCAATTTTCTTGCTGATTTAGTTTTAATTGATATATCTTTACTGTATGCACCATAAATAAAATTTCGTAGAGCAATATCCAAGCTACCAGTAGTTCCTTTGTAGTTATTACTATCATAATTATCATTTATGGAAATAAATCTTACGCCGAAAAAAGGAAATACACATTCAAGATAATTGCCCGCTTCAATGTAATCACGAAAAAATCTTGATAGGTCTTTTACAATGATTACATCAATTTTTTGGGCACGAACATCTTGTATCATTTTCGCAAAAGCAGGTCGTTTATCATTTGTTCCAGTATATCCGTCATCAAGATACTCAAGCCTTGTTGACAAATTGAATTGCTGTTCACCATCCAAGAAAGTGTTTATATAATTTCTTTGGCTGGAAATACTGCTACTTTCTTCTTTTGATATGTTTAAATCATCATCTGATGAAGAAAGTCTTAAATATATCGCTATGTTGTGTTGCATTAAGCTACATCCCTTTCGATTTCTTTTATCGTCATAATGGCTAGTGTATATATATCTTGATATTTCATTGTAATTTCAATAGAACGGTCACTATAAACATATACTGCTTCTATGACTTCATTAACAATATTTTCAGTGAGTTTCCTTGCGTTGTTAATCGATTTCATTAAAGTTATCCATTTGTTGTCATTTGATATGGTTTCTCTAAATTCAGCTCGTTTTGTAATAGCTTCTTCTAACATCTTATTCAGTTTAGCATATTCTTCACCATAGAACTTTTTCGCATGGATATATTCACTTTCTGTTAAAATTCCATCTGAATAATCATCATATAAACCAAGTCTTTTTCTATTTACATCATTAGCTTTTAGTGTAAGGCTTGTAACCATCGAATTATATCTGTCACGAATACTTTTTTCTGCTGTACTTTCTTTTAGTTTCTTGATAAGTTTTTCATAGTCCAAAGCTACTTTAACTTGTGTCTTTATAGCATTTAAGACTTTTTTGTTAAGCTCCCTACTTGTAATATAATGCGAGTCGCAACCAATGCTTAGTTTTTTTGTGTAGCTACTACACTTATAAACAGCAAACCAAGTGTCATTATTACAATTTTTCTTAAAGTACATTTTCTCTTTGCAATCAGCACAAAATATTTTATTCTCAAAGAAATTGACTAAAGATTTTCTATCGTTTTCGCTTTCAGCAATCTTTAATTTTCTTGCATTTGTTTGATTTGAAATAATTTCTTGTACTAAATCAAATTCTTCTCTTGAAATAATAGCTTTATGAGTGTTTGGAATAATATTCCACAAAATCGGATTAGTAACATCATGCCTTGGGACTCCTTTATAAAAAGCAGTTTGTGTTCTTCCAGTAAAAGTATCTCCAGTGTAAATCGGATTTGTAAGTAATTTACTTATAGTGCTTCTATTCCAATTATTAGCGGGCTTACTCTCAGATTTTCTTACACCTGTTTCCACTTTTCGCTTGCGTGGGTTTGGAGCATTTAAAGCATCTAGTTTTCTTGCAATATCAGCTATGCTTATTCCTTCGGCTCTCCATCTAAACATCATTGATACAAACTTTGCACATTCATCATCAATAATAATAGTTCTTCTATCATCAGAAAGTTTATATCCGTATGCGAGAGTGCTTTTTTTAAAATCAGCATTACTCATTCTTGTCTTATGTGCAGAAGCTACTTTTCTTGAAATATCTTTGGAATATAGAGCATTTATCATATTTTGCAGCGGTATCATTAGGCTTTCGTTGCTTACATCAGAGTTAAGACTATCGTATTGTTCTTTTATTGATATAAATCTAAGTCCGATGCTTGGAAATATCCTTTCAAGATATGTTCCGGTTTCTACATAATCTCTACCAAATCGGCTTAAATCACGAACTATAAGACAAGAAACTTTCCCTGTTTTTATATCTTCCATAAGTCGATTAAAATTAGGTCTATCAAAAACAGTACCAGTAGTTCCGTTATCTTCATATATATCATACAAACTTAAATTTACCTGTCTTGTCAAAAATTCCTTGCATATCTCTATTTGATTAGCGATTGCATCTTTATCTTCTGATTTACCACTATTTTCTACAGAAAGACGCACATAGATAGCGGTAGGTGTTTTCTTTTGATTTTGTACTGTTGGTAATTCAATAGCCACTTGGGTTTTTCGACTAATTCTTGGCATTCCATACACCTCCTCTAACTTTTGACGTTTTCTAAATATTTTATCATTGCATTAAATTCATCTTTATACTTAAACACTATTTCTATACAATGATTTTCATGTATCAATACTTTATCTACTAAAGCTAAAAGCACCCTGCGATTAAGTTCATCAAAATTTTTGTTTTCTCTAAATATCTCCGTCCAATTTTTTGAAGTAGTGCCACTTTCTAAAGCTCGTTTTATTTCTTTTAAAAGTCTATCTTTAATAATTTCTTTTTCTGAAATAGATTTATTATATATACTATAAAAATTGTCATATTCTTCTTTAGAAATAATTTTATCTGAATAATCATCATATAGTCTAAGCTTTCTTTTGGCTAAAATTGCTATTTCTTCATCTAAATTTTGAATTTGCATTTCAAGTGTTATAATTTCTCTATTTTTAAAAGGAGAATTATCTAATTTTGCGAAGAGTTCATCAATATTTAAAACTAACTCTATTTGTTCGTGAATTGCTTTAAAAACAAGTTCTTCAGTTAAACCGCCACCTATACAATGAGAACTACAATTTTTATTTTTGACGTGGCTAATGCATTTATAATAAATATAACTTTTGCCTTTTATAACATTTTTCTTTCTTAGCATTGTGCTACCACAATCAGCACAGAATATAAAACCCGATAATGGATTATATTCACCCTCTGTGTGAGTAGAACGCATATCCCTAGATAAAAGCTCTTTAATAGCAAAAAAATCTTCGTATGAAACAATGGCTCTATGAGTATTTTCTACTCTTATCCATTCGCTTTCATCTTTTTTCTGTGGGACTTTAACTTTATAGTTTGGTGTACTGGTTTTTCCTTGGGCTAGTACACCTATGTATACCTCATCAGTTAAAATTCTTCTAACCGATGTATATTCCCATTTTGCTTGTGCTTTTTTCTTAAAATAACTATTTGTAACAATTCCTTTTGAGCGTTTATATTCAAAAGGAGAAAGTATACCAATTTCATTTAGTCTATTAGCAATTTTTCCAATGCTAAGACCGTCTTTGTACAAAGAATAAATTAACTCTACAATTACGCTTGCCTCATCATCTATAACTAATTTATTGTAGTTTTCTTCAGACTTTTTATATCCATATGGAGCAAGTGCGCTGGTAAGCTCACCTTTTTTTCTCTTAGTTTCTAAACTAGACCGAATTTTTACTGAAATATCCTTGCAGTAAGCATCGTTAATTAAATTTTTAAAAGGTATGATAAAAGAATCTGAACTGTGATTTGAAGTTTGGCTATCATAATTATCATTAATAGCAATAAACCTTACACCTAAACTCGGAAAGATTTTCTCTAAATATCTTCCTGCATCAATATAATCTCTTGCAAACCTTGAAAGGTCACGAACTACAACGCAATCGATGTTACCTTTTTGAATTTCAACAAACATCTTGATAAAATTCGGTCTGTCGAAGTTTACTCCACTATAACCATCATCTACAAACGGCTCACATACAAGCTCCATATCTTTATTCTTAGATACAAATTCTTTGCAATATGCTTTTTGACCTACGATGCTATTACTTTCAGCTTTATCAGAGTTTTTTCCAAAAACTTTGTCATCACGTGATAGTCTACAATAAATTGCTGTTTTAAATATTTTATTGTCCATAAAAAAGACCTCCATTCTAATTGTTAGTTGATACACCAATCAGAAAGCAGGTATGGCAAACGAGCCAGTACCTTTCAGTAATGGCTTAGTTCATATTTTCTTTTTTGACCAGTTTTAGTGTATCATAGTGTTTGCAATTAAGTCCACGATGTCAACTCCTTATAAACCTTTCAAGTAATGTGAAATGCAATCTTCAATCGAGGTGTCTGTATTAGAAAAACTAATTTTTACAACTGTTTTTCCATCTTTATAGCAATATGGATTTTTAATTTGCTGTATGTAGCTTTGTAATCGTTCTTCATGGCTTGCATTAGGGTCTATTCTTATATTTTTTCTCTCTACAAGTTCATCACGATTAACTGTGCGAATATCAATATTTTTTAAATCTTCTAACATTAGCTATTCCTCCTTGTTAAAATAGTAAATTAAGTTGAAAATGCTACCATTTCTCAAATAAAAAACCGAATATATCAAAGCTTTTTTACTTGATTTCTGGTGCGTTTTCTAATTTAATTTACTATTATAAATATGTTTTAAGACAAAAGTATATGCAGATATTATTTTAAGAAACATATCTGCACATAGTTTTCATCTTATAATAATTTTAAAGATGAAATTAGAAAAATAAATTTTCTAACGATTTGTTATAGCTTAATTTGTCCTCGACACCCGAAGCTTAATTTTCCAAAAGAAAAACGGCACTATCAAAACTAAAACTGATTAGGTTTTATCATGGGTTTTTTCACCCTCGTGAGGTTCTCTCACAACCGCCCCCATTGCTTGAGTCTGTGGCTAGACGGAAGTATCATTATCACCTAAAGCGATTATTGCAATATAACCAATCACAGGTTATTTTTTAGTCGTATAAAAATTATTTTTTCAAATAATCTAATCGCTCAAACTTAAATTTAAGTTGTCATGGCGTATACACTAATGTGCTTTCCTTTTCACAGGACTTTAGGATAAAGTATTTTGATAGTGGAACTATTCAGTTTTCGGTATTCTTTTGAGTTGATGTTTTTTATCCCCTCATAATATAGAACACGGAAAGAGTAAATCGTCACCCATATTTTAAAAATATTTTTTTATTCTTAAAAACTTTTTAGAAATTGTATTTTTTGAACAACCTTTTAAGTGTGCAATCTCAGTTTGTGTATAACCTTCAACAACCAATAAAGTCAACAAATCTAAATCATCTGGAGATAACTTTTTCAGTTGCTTTGCTATATTATCATCAGAAATTTCTTCAATCCAAAAATATCTATCTGTCAAACTAAAATCAATTTCCACTGAAAATTTTACTAAGTCTAATTCAAGACTTTGGTTTCTTCTGTCATAAGCAATATTTCGAGCTAATTGCTTTTTATCAAATTCATACAACTTGTCTATACTATCCTCAGACATTCCAAGTTCTAAATATTCTTTTCGTAATTTCTCTTGTTCCTTTTCAAATTTGTTATAAATAATTTGCATATTTTTTATCATTTTACTTTCCTCCAAAATTTTTAAATTCATAATTTTTGAAAATAAAAATTTCAGAGGAGGGGAGCGAGCTTTCATATTTATAAGCATAAAAAATACCCTTTCTACTGCACAAAGCAGTAAAAAGGGTTGAGAACAGTTGTTCTTTGAAGCCGCATTAAAGTCTTAAACGTTTCCACGCCGACAAACAGAATTTTAAATTTCTAAAATTCTGTTCATGCGACTTAGAGACGTTCACTTTTCAGCAGCTCATAGCACAGCTAAATATTTAATTGTTTTTGGTTTTTCGCTAATACTTTGCCTTTGCGGAAGTTGATAAATTAAAAATAGTTTCTCTCCCACAATATTTGCATTTTGCTTGAATATGACCAGTGGCATCTTCAAAAACAAATACTAAATTAAATCTACAGTAAGGACATATAATTATTTTTCTTCTTTGATTTATAGTTTTCTTTTTTGCTACCTCAATTTCATCTTTTGTAATCTTTGATGGTTCAATTATCCGTATATTCCGCATAATGTCACAAACCCTTCTGTCATAATTTTAAAACTGCAAGATTAAACCACTCCTTAATATCAATTTTCTTAAACAATAGCCTCAACAAACCACTTATCATCTTCGTGGAATAAAAATTTTTCCTTTCCATTAATAACAACAGTATACCTCATTCCACAACCTCCAACTTTTGTCGAAGCTGCTTTTCTCCTGTCAATTAGCCTGTCAATCTCAAAAACTTCTCCATTTTCCCACTCAATAGATAAAGGACGTAACATACCCTCTCTATCATTTTTTAGTATTACATCTATATAAACTTTACGCATATATTTTCCTTTCAAATAATACTTTCAACTTTTCTAGAGCCTCGTGGCTACAAAGTTTCAAGTTATATCAATTGTCAAACGTGGAGCTAACAACGCGGTTACCACGTTTAAGTAACCATACCCGTCGGCATTATTACTCCTGTATCATAATTTTTAGCAACATTAAAATCTTTACAAAGTACAGCATTTCTAATGGCATCTTTCCCAAACCTGTTTCGTATGCTTTCTATTGCAAGGTCTAACTTCTCTTGCTTTTCAACTTTGTTATAATCTGCAAAAAATCCAAGTTGTATAGGCTGATTTTCTTCTATCAAATTAATCGCTCTAACTGTAACCGAACGAACATCACATTCCCATTTGTAAGATTTGTGAAACAATTCAAAAGCATTTCTTGCAAGATTACTTCCACTTTGGGTAGGAACTTCAAGCTTTTTTTGCCACTCTTTTGTGACTAATTCATTGTTTCTGATTGAAATGGCAATTCCACCTGCTCGCTTTTTGTGTTTGCGAAGTTTTTTTGCAATAGACTGTACAAGTTCAAGCATTACACACCAAACTTCTGCACTGTTTTCAAGGTCACGCACAGTTGTAGTTCCATGTCCAATGCTTTTAATTGTAGGAGTGTAATCGGAATGAGTTACAACTGAAGTATCTAAACCATTTGCAAAAGCCTTTAATCTAACACCATTTACCCCAAGTTTCAATCGCAGTAATTCTTCACTACAGTTTGCTAAATCTCCAATTGTGTTGATGTAATATTTTTGCAAAATTTTATTTGTAGCTCGTCCAACTCCAAGCAACTCATTAGCTGGCAAATGCCAAATTTTTTCCTTGAAATTCTCTTTTGTAATGACTGTAATTGCATCAGGTTTTTTCATATCTGAACCTAATTTCGCAAAGATTTTATTAAAACTTACTCCAATTGAAATAGTCAAGCCCAGTTCAAATTTGATTGTTTTTCTAATTTCTTCAGCTATTTCTTCAGCAGTTCCAAAAATTCCGCTACCTGTTAAGCACAACCAGTTTTCGTCCATTCCATAAGGCTCGATTTTATCTGTATAGCGTGAGTAAATTTCCCTTGCAAGTCTTGAAAATTTCAAATATTGCTCGTAATGAGGTCTAACTACAACTAAGTCTTTGCATTTTTGTCTTGCTTGCCAAATTGCCTCACCTGTTTGCACTCCAAAGGCTTTTGCTGCATAATTTTTAGCTAATATAATTCCGCTTCTTTCCTCAACTGAACCTGCAACAGCAACACATTTATCACGCAGTTCTGGGTTTAACATACACTCAACCGATGCATAAAAATTATTCATATCGCAGTGTAATATTACTCGTTCTTTCAATTAAATTTCAACTCCTTATAAAAAGTACTTGACATATATTATTTCGTATGATAAAATAATATTACGAAATAATGTTCGTGTCGTTGTTTTTATTCTATCACGAATATTAATTCATGTCAATAGGTAAATACGAAAAAATATTCGGACAATTATAGATTTACGAAAGAGGTAGCATATGGCTTTTAATGAGAGATTAAAAGAAAAAAGGAGCGAGGTTGGTCTAAAACAAGTTGAACTCGCCAAGTTAGTCGGTGTAAGTGACCGAACTATACAAAAATATGAAAGTGGAGAAAGTACGCCAAGAAATGTTGAAATTGTGCAGAAATTGGCACACGCATTACATACTACTTATGATTATTTGATGGACACTAAAGAAAGTATCGTTGTGGAAGCTCATGAAAAAGGTGGCGCAAAGGCTGCTCGTGAAATTGATGAACTTGTATCACAAGTTAGTGGTCTTTTTGCAGGTGGCACACTTGATGCAACCGCTATGGACGGTGCTATGAGAGCGCTTAACGATGCCTATTGGGATGCTAAAGAGAAAAATAAAGAGAAGTACACTCCTAAAAAATATAAGAAATAGGATTTTTTCAAATAATTGGGAGGTGGGGATAATTAGAAAAACACAGATTGCCGAAATCGCACAAGATTTAATAACTCAGACGGGAAGCAGAGATCCATTTCAAATAGCTCGTGAGCTTGGAATTGAAGTGAGATATCGTAGTGATTTTGGAACATTAAAAGGTATGTATGCAGTTATTAAAAATATTCGTTATATTTTTATAAATGACACACTTGATGAACGAATGAAAAGAATTGTTTGCGCTCACGAGATTGGACATGATCAGCTACATCGACATCTTGCTAATAACAGAGCACTCCAAGAATTTATGCTTTACGATATGCAAAGTATTCCGGAGTACGAGGCTAATATTATGGCTGCTGAAATTTTACTTGATACCGATGAGGTAATTGATTATATTTACAACTATAATTATTCCGATGGGCAAATTGCAATGGCTATGAATACCGATATTAATTTAGTTGCTATGAAAACTGGGTATTTAAGGGAACTTGGATATGATTTAAGAGCACTTGAATACAGAAGCGATTTTTTGAAATAAAAATAAACCTAAAATTTGGATAGCTCCCAAATTTTAGGTTTGTTTTGTTTTGTAGAATTTTTCACTGAACAGTAAATTATTAAAAAATGTATTGTAATGGTCTTTAAACTAATATTTTTCAACTGATTCTTATAATATAAGTACGATCATCTTTTAAAGCAGCAGTAAATGTTTCTTTTAAATCATACTCATACACTTTTATAGAGTGGCGTTTTTTCTTGCCATCTTTTACATAGTCGACTGAATATTTTGTAAAAGGCCATATATAATCATAAATAAATGGGATTATTTCATTTCCGTTTATTTCAATAAGTGAATATTTACTGTCTTTTTTAGCCCAAAATAGACCTTCAGAAAAAAACGTCAAAAAATCATAGATAAAAGGTATCACTTCATTGCCGTTTTTATCTATAGCTCCCCATTTACCACCTTTTTCTACCTCAGCGAACCCATTTGAAAAATAAAATAAATAATCATAAATAAAAGGAATTATTTCCTTTCCGTATTTATTTAAAAAGCCCCATTTTCCATCTTTTTCTACTCCGATTAATTCTTCGGAAAACTCCATTACAGTGTCATAAATACAAGGCACTGTTTCATTTCCATTATTGTCTATAAATCCACACTTATCATCTTTTACAACTTCGGCTATACCATCTGAAAATGGGTATGCATTATCATAAATAAAAGGCGTTATTTCGTTACCTAATTTATCTATGTAACCATATTTATTTCCTTTTGTAACTCGTGCAAAATTTTCTGAAAATTCACATGTAAAATCATAAATAAAAGGTATCACTTCATTTCCTTTATTGTCGATATAGCCACGTTTTCCGTTTTTTTTAACTCCTGCCAGTCCTTCTGAAAATCCACCTGAAGAATCATAAATACAAGGTATTACTTCATTTCCATGTGTGTCGATATAACCCCATTTTTCATCTTTTTTGACTTCTGCCAATCCTTCTGAAAAAGGAAATGTATAATCATAAATGAACGATGTCACTTCGTTTCCTACAGTATCGATATATCCCCATTCTCCATCTTTGCTGACTTCTGTAAATCCTTCTGAAAAGTAACTTACAAAATCATAAATGAAAGGTATCACTTCATTTCCGTGTTTATCTATAAAGCCACATTTTCCATTCTTATCGACTTTGCCGAGCCCGTCTGAAAAATGCTCTATATAGTCAATATCAGTTGCTATTTCCTTTCCTTTCATATCTAAAAGTGCAAACTTTCCATTTTTTTCTATTCTTATTAAGCTGTTTAAAAATATTTTTACTTCTGCTGGTTCATTTAGAACACCCAAATCTAAAACAACTAATTCTTCGTGAGTATATGATTTAAGTACATTTTTATTATCCATCATTATTTTCCTTTTCTTAAATAAAAATCATCACATATCTTCTCTATTTCCAGACGTTTTACCAAGGAATTAATCCACTCCATCGGTAGCTGCTCACGACCATAATAAACACCTGCTATTCCACCAATCAGCGCTCCAATAGTATCGGTATCATCGCCTAAATTTACAGCTTTAAGCACACTATCTTTAAAACTATCGGTATTCATAAAACACCAAAGCACAGCTTCGAGAGTATGCACGACATATCCACTTGAGCTAATTTCATTTTCAGTTAAACTCGCAATATTCCCCTCTAAAATACGGTTAAAATGCGAAATTTCACGCTCATTTTTATAAGAATCAGTGATGATTTTGATTGTATTAATTAAAGCAATTTCCTTTTGATTATTCGCTAATAATTCTTGCATAAACTGCACATAAAATGAACAAGCGATTTTTGAGCGAATATGATTATGAGTAAGGGATGAAATATTATGTATAAGCTCAAATTTTTCTTGATTGCTCATATCCAAAGTGTAAAAAGCAAGTGGCAAAATTCGCATAAGTGAGCCATTTCCGTTGTCATATTCGCCATCGCCACCACATTTAAGTGGCGAAATTCCGTTTTTAAATCGGTTTAATGCCTCATTTGTCGCAATGCCAATGTCAAAACATTTTCCGTGTGGTGTCATATAGCCAGTATCTCTCCACGAAAGAAAGCTATCCATTAATTTACCAAAAATTAAATTGTCAAGGTGCTGTGATTCTGATAATACCTCCATAGTGCAAAGCATCATGGAGGTATCGTCTGACCAACTGCCTTTTGGCTGATTATGCGTGCCAAATTCACGCATATCTGTAACAGGATTTTCTGAGAGTTCTACACGAGTTTGAAATTCGACAGGCACACCGAGTGCGTCGCCGATAATGAAGCCTAAAGTTGCTGAATAGTATTTTTGTCTATAATTATTTTTATTCATATATAAATCACTTAACTACTTCATTATAAAGTGATTTAATATTATCCAACTTTCCTGCATTGTAATAATTAATATCACTTAAGCTTCCGTCTTCCTTTAGAAGTTTATCAATTTTTTGTTTTTGGTAGCTATCATATCCCATAATTACAAGCCCAACTTTATCGTTGCACTTTTCTGGAAAAGGCAGTGAAGTGTTAAATATATCATTTAGTATCTGTACATATTCTGAATACTGTTCAATAATACGCTCCGTTCCAATTTCTAATATTTTTTTGTTATATCTTTCAATTTGTCCTACTACCTGTGGTTTGCTGTTTTCTCGTGCCCACAACTCACCATTTGAAAAATGCTTAGCTTCAACAAAGACTAAGGTCTTTTTCATAATATCAAATAGTAGCAAATCTATTCTATCCTTATTTTTTTCGCTATAAAATGCAATTTCTGTATCTAAAAGTAGCACACCATCTTTATTATTCAGCATATTGAATTTGTATAGGTTAGAAACTCCTTCTGCTTCAATTGTGCCAAACTTTTCGCATTTTTCTTTTATTTGAGAATATGAATTTGCGAATGAAGTGCAAACACTTATGTTCTTAATCTTATCTTCTGTGATGTAATCATGTGCATTATCTTTAGGATTAAAAGCATACTTAATATGAGTTGAGAACTTTCCTTTTTCATACTTAAATAAACCTCCTCCCTTATAATAAAAGCTCATATATCCATTTCTAATTGCTGGAAAAACATTACCTTTTTTGATATCATCCAATATTTTTGTAAATAACTCTGTATTTTTTAGTGCGTCAATCTCCCCAAAGTTTCTTTTAAAATCAATCATAATTACACCTCATACCTTTCATCATTTGTTAAACTAACTACGTTTTTAAATTCTTCGTCGAATACTTCTGCATTTTCTGTATGGATTGGAATTATTGTCTTTGGTGCAAGTTTTTTGATAAATTCAATCAATTCTTCCTTGAAAATATGCCCACTTGCGTGAATGTCAATAATTTCTGCACCATAATCATCTTCAAATTTTTTTAAAGCCGCTCCAAACTTAGGTACTTCTTTGTATCCTGTCCACGTCGAATAAATAATTTTAACTTTGCCTTTTTTAGACAATTCTTTAATCATATTAGCGATTGAATATTGTCCTTTTATAGGCTCACCATTTTTTAATAATGGTATTTGAAGTTCATTTTTTCGCACTAAAATAAGTGCTTTCGAGCCGAGTAGCTCGTCTTTTTTTATGTAATACTTTTTGAAATTGTCAAGGTGCGTAGAGAATTTATTCTCTTCATCTATGTAATTATGAAGATAAAACTTCATTGGTCGCATTTGCCTTTGCATATCGCTTTCTATACTACGAATTAAAATATACGAGACAAGTTCTGATACAAATGGTCTATTCATACCCATACAAAGTCGAGTTAAATTTTTAATTCTATCATAATTTGCAGTTGATGTAATTAAAAAAGTCGGAAGTTCGGCGCTTTCTAAAACTTTTTTCACCTTATCTGTGACATCGGCTTCTATAATTTTAGATTTAGTAGTATAGCCTATATTTGTACCCTCGCAAAGCAGAACATCAATGTCCTTTTCAGTGATATTTGCATAAGAAAAATCGCCCGTATATAGCACACGTTTGCCATCACCCTCGACAAGATACATATAAGCACCTATTGCAGAATGTTTTACAGGAAAAGGCGTGACGCTAATATCACCAACTGTGATTTTTTTAGAAATAGGAGTGATTTTGCGAATATCATTTCCAGTAAGCATAGCAATTTTTTCCACTTGGTCTATGGTGTCAACACTTGCGTACACAGGAATATCAGGCAAAATTCTATCGACTAAACCGATATGGTCACCATGATAATGACTAACAAAAACTGCATCATAAGCCTTTTTGCCACACATAAGACCTTTGACATTCATTGTATCTTCAAAATCCTTATCCAAAATCGGTACAAGCTCTTTCCCACAATCAAGAATAATTTTTGTATTATTTGTTCCGACTTCTATGATATTGCCACCTATTTGGTTTATTCCTCTTAGCACTTTTATGTACATTTAAGTCCTCCTTCTAATCTTCGATTTTAAATACTAACTTCTTAATTTCCCTTTGTAAAATTAACAACTCATTGTTTTGACTTGTGTTCAACTCACCTTCTGGATAAAATATCTCAACTAACTTTTGCAGAGTTTTGGTGTTGGATATTTTATCTATATCATTAGGCACAAATTTTGTTTGTACTGATTGAAATACTCTACCATGATATACAATCGCGCTTAGTTCCTTTGAATATTTTAATAAAATACGAGTAAATTTTGCGATAGATTTACTTGGAACAACAAGTTCAACTGGCGAATGTATGTCTATTTCAAGAATTTTAGGACTTAATCTGTAAAACAGCGTTTTTTTGTTTCTGACAGTTTCCATTTTGTCATAATCGTCCATTGCTGACTTAATATGATGTTCTATTGTCATTAAATCAAATTTCCCACGCTCCTTTTCGTTTGCAAGTTCTAATTGTATTGTGTATTTATAACTCATAGATATCGCTCCTTTTGAACTTCAATATTAATGCTTGTTTTTTGTTCGTTATGTTTACTGTGTTCATATTGTATCATAAATAAATTCATTTGTCAAGCATTAATTTTCTTGCTTACAAAAATCACTTTTGTTCGTTTTAAAACGCAAACAAAAGACACCTATTTTTTTATGTAGTTGTGTTGTTTCAAGGATTATTTATTAT
>CAYJLB010000035.1:0-2632 GCA_964370845.1 uncultured Oscillospiraceae bacterium | reverse complement strand
TTATTATTCGGCATATTATCAACAATTCTCACAATCCATCACTTCAATCCAGTATTGAAGCAAAATATTAATTTCATCTTTAGATAAAATTTTGGGATTAATAAATTGATAAATTGACGGAATTGCAATCACATCTGTAAAACAATTTGTGACAAAAACCTCACAATTATTCGGAAATTTTTCTTGTAAAGCCTTGTTTTCATCATCATTATAACCATAGCTGATTACAATGTTAGTTTTATAGTTTGCAGTTTTATTTGTCATAAAGTATAATCTCCATTAACTTTTATATTTCATATCTTGTCAAGTAATTTTTATGTTTATTACTTAATTTTGAAATACTTAAAAATTTGCTTACACTGTAATAACAAATATCAAATTTTACTCCGATAGTTTTAAAAAGTTCTTTTATTGGAGCGATTTTTGAATAGAAAACATCAAATTCATTATGCTCATTTTCAAGTAATTTTTTATACTTTTCGGCAGTTTTATCAGATAGGCTACTTAAATCTTCCATTTCCCAAACAACGTTTAATAGTGTCAATTTATCAGTTTTAATTTCGCCATTTCTGCAAGCGTTATAACAAGCGAGCGTGTGTTTAAACATTTGAAATGCGTCATATTGTGCTGTTATAGGAACATATTCTTTTTCCGCCATTTTATCGTTATTTTGGTCAATTAGACTTTTTGCAACCTCAATAAAAATATCAGCGTTATCTTCAAATTGATAATTAGGTTTTTCTAAATAAGCACTTTTTAATTTACAAGGCTTATTAAAAATCCATTCCGCCATTTTCATTTCGCAAGCTATAATTTCACCAGTTTTTTCCTGTGTTAAAAGCACATCTAAGTTTGCTGGCTTTCCAGAAACAGAAGAATTAAGAGTGCGAAACTGCTCTTCAAATTTTGTAGAGTATAAACCACTTTCAAAATTATTATTTCCAAGGCATTCAAATATGTCATCTTCAAAAAGGTTGTAAGTCATAGCCGATGATGAACGTAAAGCTTTCATTTTATCCCCTAATTCATTTCCGCTACCTTGTACATAATCGCCATATGTCTTTTCAGACATTGGTTTAAATAAATTATCCACTAAATCGGCAGTATAAAATTGTCTTGCTGAATACTCTTTTCCCTTTTCAGTTACTTGATATTTTATTTGTGGTCTTACTTTTTCATACTTTTCTTTTAAAGCATTAAGAATTTCAAAACTAAAATTATCCATTTTGCACCTCATTAAATTTCTCATTATTATGACCATTCCTTTCTTAGTTTTGTGTGACTTTTTTACCCAGTTTCTACAGTAAAAAAGTTTCGCCTGTCGTATTTGGCGAAAAGCACAAAACGGAGTTTGAAAATTTATTTTTCAAACTTGTTACTTGTGTTTTATAATAATTATCAAGAATTGTCATTTTTATAAAGGTTTAAAATCCCATTGACTTTTTCTAATAATTTGTTTTTTACATACTCTGGCGAAATAACTTTAACATTGCTTTCATATTGCAAAAGCCAATAATAAAGACCATTGCTATCCATTACATCAACTATAACTTCATACTTGTCGCCTGAGGGAGTAAAGTGTATTTCGCTTCCAAATTTGTCAATTATATCATCTACCATAAAATCTTCCACTTGCAATGTCAATTTGATTTTTTCACCACTGTAATTATAAATTGCATTACGAACATACTCCTCTAATTTTATATCGGCATTATTCCCCAAAATTTCAGTTAAGTCTTTTCTTTTTTCATTTTTAACTTCAAGATTTTTTATTCTATCAAGGCGATAATAACTTAAATCTTCATATTTATAATAATTTCCGATTAGATAGTAATGCTCATTTTGCCAGATTAATGCGTAAGGATTGAGCGTATAAACAAAGCCATCTCTATTAAAATACTTTTCCTTATTGGGATTAGTGTATGTGTATTGAAAACTTATTTGCTTATTTTTCTTTATTGCAGTTAAGATGTTTTCAATGCTAAGTTTTGTGGTGACATTGCTTGATTTAATTTTTGATTTTATTGGTGAAGATCGGTGTAATATTTTTTGACTATTCTCACTTACTAATGATGACAACTTTTTTGTCAAAAGTTTTGAGTTATTATCTGTCAAAAATTTTGAACTCCATACAGCGTCAATTAAAATCTTAATTTCCCAATCTTCAAACTCTCTACTCGCCATATAAAATCCTTGTTTATTATCATTGGATAAAATTATGTCATAATTTGCATCATCTCTAAGTATATTTATATCTCGATAAATTGATTTGCGTTCAGCTTCAATTCCATACAGCTTTAGTTTTTCACCTATTTGAGCAGCGGTCAATGGATGTTCTTCATCTGTTGTCATTAAAATTTCAAGAATTTTCAATAGTTTTACTTTGTAATTCATACATCACTCCTCCTTCATTAATCTTATTATAACATAAAACCTGTACCAAATGTAGTACTTGTGAAAATTTTTATGCAACAAACCCTCGACTAATATCAATGGTCGAGGGTTATTTGTTTATCTATTTTCAATTTCTCAATCCAAAAAATAACTATGGATTTTTTCTTTACTATCCAAAACTTCACTTTGTGGAATTCCTAAACTTAAGGCAAGT
This sequence comes from uncultured Oscillospiraceae bacterium, assembly GCA_964370845.1. Classification (GTDB taxonomy): domain Bacteria; phylum Bacillota; class Clostridia; order Oscillospirales; family Ruminococcaceae; genus CAYJLB01. The sequence goes on along the minus strand of CAYJLB010000035.1, from coordinate 24 downwards.
TTTGCTGAACTTTCAAAGGCTAAA
>CAYJLB010000034.1:12160-22292 GCA_964370845.1 uncultured Oscillospiraceae bacterium | reverse complement strand
CAACTTTAGTTGTTTGGAATAGTTTAATCAAAACCTTTAGCTTGTGTAATTTCTACTTGTGCTCTCTTAAATAATAACCTGTGTAGGATTTTTTGTTCTTCGCTACTTGTTCAGGAGTTCCCACAGCCACAATCTCACCACCACGGTCGCCACCGTCAGGGCCTAAATCAATTATATAGTCCGCTTGCTTGATAACTTCCAAATTATGCTCAATTATAAGCAGAGAATTTCCAGCATCACAAAGTCTTTGTAACACTTCAATCAATTTCGCTACGTCCGCTGTATGAAGCCCAGTTGTAGGCTCGTCAAGAATGTAAATTGTTCGCCCAGTAGAACGTTTTGCAAGCTCGGTAGCAAGCTTAACGCGTTGCGCCTCGCCCCCAGAAAGAGTGGTAGCGGACTGCCCAAGTTTGATATATCCAAGCCCTACGTCCTTTAAAGTAGACAATTTTCGGTGAATTTTTGGTATGTTTTGGAAGAACTCAACGCCCTCCTCAACAGTCATATCTAAAACATCGAAAATGCTCTTACCTTTGTACTTAACTTCAAGAGTTTCACGACTGTAACGCTTGCCCTTACACACTTCGCAAGGCACATAAACGTCAGGTAAAAAGTGCATTTCAATTTTCAAAATTCCGTCACCCTCACAAGCCTCACAACGTCCACCACGAACGTTAAATGAAAACCTTGAAGTAGTGTAACCCTTTGCTTTTGCGTCGTTTGTATTAGCAAAAAGTTCCCTAATATCAGTGAAAACTCCCGTGTAAGTTGCAGGGTTAGAACGTGGAGTTCGCCCGATTGGTGATTGGTCAATGTCAATAACTTTGTCCAAATTTTCAATGCCTTTTATCTCTTTAAATTTCCCTGGGTGAAGTTTCGCCCTGTTCAATTTTGAGGCTAATTTTTTGTATAAAATCTCGTTTACAAGGGAACTTTTTCCACTTCCCGAAACCCCTGTAACACAAGTCATAGTGCCTAAGGGAATGTCAACTTTTACATTTTTAAGGTTGTTTTCGCTTGCTCCAATAACAGTGAGGAAACTTCCATTTCCTTTTCGTCTTTCTTTTGGAACAGGAATTGACCTTTTACCCGACAAATACTGTCCAGTAACCGATTTATCGCACTTTATAATCTCGTCATAAGTGCCAGAAAACACGATTTCTCCACCGTGAACACCTGCGCCAGGTCCAATGTCAACAATAAAATCAGAAGCACGCATTGTGTCCTCATCATGCTCAACAACAACCAAAGTATTCCCCAAATCACGGAGGTTTTGGAGGGTGTGAATAAGTTTGTCATTGTCCTTTTGGTGCAACCCAATGCTAGGCTCGTCCAAAATGTAAAGCACACCAGTTAAACAAGAACCAATTTGCGTTGCAAGGCGGATACGTTGGCTTTCTCCACCCGATAAAGTCCCAGCTTTTCGAGATAAATTAAGGTAATCAAGACCAACATTTTTAAGGAAACCAAGACGCTCGTTAATCTCCTTAATAATTCTTTCGCCGATAATTTTTTCACGGTCAGTAAGGTCAAGTTCTGCAAAAAATTCAAGTAATTTTATAACAGAAAAAGTAGTAAGCTCGGTAATATTTCTATCCCCAACAGTAACCGCAAGGGACTCTTTTTTAAGCCTTAAACCCTTACATTCGGGGCAGGGAACAACGTTCATATTTTGGCGAATTTCTTCCCTCATCCAATCGCTGTTAGTTTCTTTAAATCGACGTTCAAGGTTGTTTACAACGCCCTCAAAAACAGTTCGATAGCTTCCACCGCCGAAAGAATCAATCCTTGTCACAAGGATTTTTTCCTTTGTACCATATAAAAACAGGTCAAGTTGCTTTTTAGTTAATTCTTTTACAGGAACGTCCAATGATACGTCGAAATGCTTTGAAATAGCGGTATAATACATCATTGCAATGGAACTTTCATCAAGAGAATTCCAACCACTAGCAACAATTGCACCCTCTTTTATTGACAAATCTTTGTTAGGAACAATTGTGTCAGGGTCAATTCGTTCAAATTCCCCAAGCCCAGTACATTCGGGGCAAGCTCCAAAAGGATTGTTAAAAGAAAACATTCTCGGAGCAAGTTCATTTATTGAAATATTATGGTCAGGACAGGAGAAATTTTGTGAAAAAAGCATTTCCTCGCCGTCAATTACGTCCACTAAAAGCACGCCACCAGTAAGCCCCATAACAGTTTCGATACTGTCTGAAAGCCTTGATTTTATGCCATCTTTCATAACTAATCTGTCCACAATTATTTCAATAGTGTGCTTTTTGTTTTTGTCAAGTTTAATAGTTTCCGACAAGTCATAAAGCATTCCATCAATTCTAATTCTAACGTAACCAGATTTTCTTGCATGTTCAATTTCCTTAGTATATTCGCCTTTTCTTCCACGGACAATAGGTGCTAAAAGTTGCAATTTTGTCCCCTCAGGAAGCTCTAAAATTTTGTCAGTTATTTGGTCAACAGTTTGTTGAGAGATAACTTTTCCACATTCGGGACAATGAACAATTCCAATTCGAGCGTACAATAAACGCAAATAGTCATAAATTTCGGTAACTGTCCCAACAGTGGAACGAGGGTTTTTCGAGGTAGTTTTTTGGTCAATAGAAATTGCTGGAGAAAGCCCCTCAATGCTATCAACATCGGGTTTTTCCATTTGACCTAAAAACTGTCTAGCGTAGGAAGAAAGGCTTTCCATATAACGTCTTTGTCCGTCTGCATAGATTGTGTCAAAGGCAAGGCTAGACTTACCAGAACCCGAAAGACCAGTCATAACAATAAGTTTATCACGAGGTATTTCAAGGTCAATATTTTTCAAATTATGTTCTCTAGCACCTTTAATTATAATTTTATCATTTGCCATTTTTAATTTCCTTTTTTTATTATTTATTTAACATTTTTTGTTTGGTAAGGGGAGGGAATGAATACCCTAGTCTACGATTATAATATACGGACGACCACAGGTCGCCCTACCACAAAATCCGACATTGCGGGGAGATATTTTTTGGTTCGTTCGTTGATTTTCAGTTGATGAAACCGCCCGCCAATTGCGAAAACTTACAGTTTTCTTATTAGCTACTATTTTTGTCGCAAAAAATTATTTCTACTATTACTTTTATTATTGCTTTTTATTTTGTTTTATCGGATAAGACAAGCCTTGTCCCTACAACTACTTCGAGAGTTTCGCTTGTTGCGACAAGCGAGGAGGGCTTTGCAAACAACTAAAGTTGTCAACCACCCCATAAACTTTTAACAACTTTAGTTGTTTGGAATAGTTTAATCAAAACCTTTAGATTTTGTTTTTGATATTTTTGCTTGCTTTTATTTAGCTGCACCACGGAGTTGTTCAATCTTATCTCTCAAGAATGCTGCGTGCTCAAACTCAAGCATTTTCGCTGCCTCTTTCATTTCTTTCGTCAACTTATCAATCAACGCACGTCGTTCAGGCTGTGACAACTTAATTGTTTTAGAAGTTTGCCCCTCAACGTCCTCTTTAGAGGTGATTTCGATAACGTCACGGACATCTTTTATGATAGTTTTCGGTACAATTCCGTGCTTTTCGTTGTACTCGCTTTGGATTTTTCTACGTCGTTCAGTTTCTTTTATTGCAGCTTCCATAGATCGAGTGACGGTGTCGGCGTACATTATAACCTCACCATGTTCATTTCTTGCGGCACGTCCAATGGTTTGCACCAGCGAACTTTCACTACGCAAAAAACCTTCTTTGTCAGCGTCCAAGATTGCAACCAAAGAAACTTCCGGCAAGTCAAGTCCCTCACGGAGCAAGTTAATTCCCACCAAAACGTCATAAACTCCCAAACGCAAGTCACGGATTAGCTCCATTCTTTCTAAAGTATCAATTCCAAAGTGCATATATCGAACTTTTACACCCGCAGTATTAAGAAAATCCGTCAAATCCTCAGCCATTTTTTTAGTCAAAGTTGTAATTAAAACACGTTCTTTTTTGTCAACTCTTTTGTTAATTTCAAGGATTAAATCCTCGATTTGCCCTTGAACAGGTTTAACTGTAATAATCGGGTCAAGTAGCCCAGTAGGACGAATAACTTGCTCCACAATATTAGTAGAATGTTCTTTTTCAAAAGGGCCAGGAGTTGCACTTACAAAGACAGCTTGATTAACTTTTTGATAAAATTCATCAAACTGCAAAGGTCGGTTGTCATAAGCGGACGGCAAGCGGAAACCATAGTCAATTAGCGAAGTTTTTCTCGCCCTATCACCGCCATACATCGCCCTAACTTGTGGCAAACTAACGTGGGACTCGTCCACAATAAGCAAATAATCATCAGGAAAGTGATCCATCAAAGTGTAAGGAACGCTACCAGGAGGTCGCCTTGAAAGCACCCTTGAATAGTTCTCAATCCCTTTACACATACCGATTTCACGGAGCATTTCCATATCGTAATTTGTACGTTGAGCGATACGTTGTGCCTCTATTAAAAGATTATTTTCTTGGAAATATTTCACACGCTCCTCAAGCTCTTTTTCAATGTCAGCAAGGGCATCGGGCAGTGTATCTTTCCCAACAACATAGTGAGTTGCAGGGAAAACCATTGCATAAGAAACTGTGGCTAAAACTTCACCAGTTAAGACGTGAATTTCAGAAATCCTGTCAATTTCGTCCCCAAAAAATTCAACTCTAAGGGCTCTGTCAGTGGAGTCAGATGGAAAAATTTCCAAAACATCACCACGAACACGAAACTTATTTCTTGAAAAATCAATGTCATTTCGCTCATATTGAATAGAAATTAATTTCATGACAATTTCGTCCCGAGAAACCTCCATTCCTTTCCTAAAAGAAACGGTGTGTTTAAGGTATTCTTCAGGGTCGCCAAGGGAGTAAATACAGGACACACTCGCAACGATAATAACGTCCCTACGTTCCGCTAAAGATGAGGTTGCGGAGTGTCTTAATTTGTCAATTTCGTCGTTTATAGCGCTATCTTTTTCGATATAAACGTCGGTGGAGGGGATATAAGCTTCTGGTTGATAATAATCATAGTAAGAAACGAAATATTCCACTGAATTTTCTGGGAAAAACTCACGGAATTCCGAGCATAATTGGGCAGCAAGAATTTTATTATGAGCCAAAACTAAAGTTGGCTTATTAACTTTTTCGATAACATTCGCCATAGTGTAAGTTTTTCCTGAACCAGTTACACCAAGGAGAGTTTGTTCTTTTTTGCCCTCTAAAATTCCTTTAGCAAGGCTTTCTATAGCTTCGGGCTGGTCACCTGAAGGTTTATATTGGGATACAAGTTTAAAATCTTTCAAATTATCTCTCCTTAGTAGGTTGGATTGTTTTTTTACTTTGTTTTATCGGACAAGGCAAGCCTTGTCCCTACAACTATCTTGTGATTTTCTGCTGGGTTTAACTTTTTATTTTGTTCGTTTGCTTTTTATGAGATGAAACCGCCCGTAAAAATAAAAACAAAATAGTTTTTATTTTTACTACGTTTTCTTCCGCAAAATTTATCTCTACTCTTAATTTTGTATGATTATTCATTAGTTACTCTTTGCTACATTTTATGAAATTTTGCGGAAGTTATATTTATTATTTTGGTTCGCTTACTTTTTATGAGTGATTGATTTTACTTCGAGTATTTCGACCATTGCGATGGTCGAGGAAGGACTCTGTCCCTCCACCCTGCAAGCCTTTAAAAAGGCTTGACCTAAACTTTTAGCTTGTGTAACTACTAATTTTGTTCGTTACAAAATTTATTTTTCAAATTTATAGCAATCTAACATATTAAGGTGATTTTCATCAAATCTTTTTGTCAATTCATCAATAACAAAACTGTCATCTTCGTGGGAAGAATGAGAAATTAAGACGCAATCGCATTTGCTTGACAAGACAATTTCCACAAGTGCATCAAAATCCAAATCCGCCAAAGTAGCCTTATGCATTTCAATCACAAAATGCAAAACCACACACAAATTTTCGTCAAGACAAAGCAAATTAAACTGCTTACAACTGACATTTTCGTACCATTTTGCAAAGTAATCTTTCATAGTTTTTTCGTTATAAATGAAAGTATTTTCGGGGTGAATTGTATAGCTTTTATCTTTTTTTTCTGCCAAATCTTCACTAAAATAATTCACGATTGAAGAAAGAAGTGAAAATATCTCAAGGCAATAATCGTCAATAGCGTTAAATTTAGAAAATCTACTTTTATCCGCTGAAAAAACTGCCTCAAAAGACCCAAATTCACGCAATAATTCAGCAGTAATATGACTTGAATTATCACCTTTAAGGGCAAAATTCAGCACAAAATTTAATATTTCCACATCACTTTTTTTGTCAGTATAAAGTAGGTAAAACTCCCTTTTAAACTGCCTTAAATCGCAATTTTTCACTAAACAACCCACCTTTCTCATAAAAATAGGCTAGGATTTTTTTCTGTCCTTTACATCTTCCTTACTTCCGTCAGGGTTAACAATTGTGATATTGTCAAGATGTCCCGACAAGCTTTGCGTAAAAGCAGCACGATATTCGTTTCTAAGAGCGGTTTGCTCCGCCTTTTCCTCCTCGGAAAGTGCCTGAACTCTTGCTTTTCTAGCAAGTTCGCTAATTCTATCTAATTTTTCTTGTGTCATAATTTTTCCTCCTAAAGCAACTATTGCTCTTATACATAGTATAGTATAACCGAAATTTTACTGCAACGCATTAATACGGCATATAAAATTATTATATCATAAAGAAACATTTATTTCAACAATTTATTTCTTTTTTCAAAATGCAATAAATGGAAAAAACCGCTCTTACAAAGTAAGAACGGTTTTTATGGTGAGCCATCGGAGATTCGAACTCCGGACCCTTTGATTAAAAGTCAAATGCTCTGCCAGCTGAGCTAATGGCTCAAAACTCACCATTTAATGAGGTTTTTTAAGTTTTCATCGTGTCATCTCCTGACGACTTATTTATTATAGCAGATGATTCTACAAATGTCAACAACTTTTTTGAAAAAAAATTCAATTAGGTACATTTTACCAAAAATTTACTTACTTTACTAAAAATTAAAGTTGGATTTTTATAGAAAAATTGATTTAACCCTATTTTAACAGTTAACTTTTTATATCCTATTGACAATTTTATGGAAATATGGTAAAATTGTCTTTATTGTGAATACAACTGTATTTAGGAGGTGGACTGTGCAAAAAATCGATAGTTTAATTGTTATTGATAAAGAAGTTGTCCCCGAAATTTTCATTAAAGTTTTAGATGCAAAGAAAATGATTGCAAGGGGAGAGGCGAGAAGTTCTGTGGAAGCTTGCAAAAGCATTGGCATTTCAAGGAGTGCATACTATAAATATAAGGATTTCGTTTTTTCCTATGAAGAACAGCTTAAAAATAGGGTAATAACTTTATTTGCAAGGCTTAAAGATGAACCTGGTATTTTATCGGCTATCCTTGCTAGTTTTTACGAAATGGGGGCAAATATACTAACCATTAATCAAAATATTCCTATGGACTCCGTCGCGTCGGTAACTTTCACTGTAAGATTGGACGGAAATATTGAAACGGATAGGTTGATGTATCAAAAGCTTACTAATATAAATGGAGTAATTGATATAAAAATTATTTCAGGCTCATAAAGCAACGTGGCGGGGCAACCTCGCTGTTATCCCCGCACTATAGAAAGTGCAGATTTTGTAGGGGACGGCGTCCTCGACGTCCCGTTTATAATTTGTGTCTAGAGGTCGGATTTTGCTGTAGGGGCGACCTGTGGTCGTTCGCATATCGTTTATTACAATTATAGGGGAAGAATTTCACACCCTCCCCTTATAAATAAGAATGTTAAATTAAAACAAAAAATAAAAATAAAAAAGGTGGGCATAATAATGAGTAAAATTGCAATTTTAGGTTTTGGAGTAGTTGGTTCGGGTACTGCTGAATTAATTTACAACAATTTAGAGGGAATAAACAAAAAAGCTGGAGCAGAACTTGAGGTTAAATATATTTTGGATTTACGAGATTTCCCTGAAAGTCCTTTTAAAGATAAGTTAACCAAAAATTTTGAAGATATACTAAATGATGATGAAGTTACAGTTGTTGCTGAATGTATGGGCGGAATTAACCCAGCCTATGAGTTCACAAAAGCACTTCTTGAAAAAGGAAAAAGTGTTGTAACTTCTAATAAAGAATTGGTTGCAAACAAGGGTTGTGAGCTTCTTGCTATAGCAAAATCAATGAATTGCAACTATATGTTTGAGGCAAGCGTTGGTGGAGGAATTCCTATCATTAGACCACTTCACAGATGTTTAGCTTCAAACAGAATTAAGGAAATTGTTGGTATTTTAAATGGTACAACAAACTTTATTTTAACAAAAATGTTTAAAGAGCAAATGAATTTTTATGATGCACTTGCCCTTGCACAAGAACTTGGTTATGCGGAAAAAGACCCAACTGCTGACGTTGAGGGAAAAGATGCTTGTAGAAAAATCGCAATCCTTTCTTCCCTTGCATTTGGTTATCACGTTAACCCTGAAAGAGTGCATACTTCGGGTATTTCAAGAATTACTATTGATGACGTTGAATACGCTGAAAAAGCTGGCTATGCGGTGAAATTAATCGGTAGTGTTAAAGAGCTTGAAAATGGAAAAATTATTCCTATGGTAAGGGCAGCTTTTGTCCCTAAAGAGGTTTTAATTTCATCAGTTGACGACGTTTTCAATGCAATTTTAGTCCGTGGTGATGCGGTTGATGATATTCTATTTTACGGACGTGGTGCAGGAAAAATGCCTACTGCTAGTGCTGTTGTGGCGGACATTATTGAATGTGCAAAGCATAAAGTTAACGTTTTCTCACAATCTTGGGAAATGGCTCCAAATTACGATTTTATTGAAAGTTACAAACTTTGCGAAACTAAAATGTATATTCGTGTGACTTCCGACAATATTTTGAAGTTAAAAGAAGAAATTGGAGAAATTTTTGGCGAAGTTGAATTTGTTGAAAAAGAAAACAATGCCGATAACGAAATTGCTTTCATAACTTCATTAATGGTTGAAAAAGATATTGACGAAAAAATGGATCAATTAGAAATTAAGGGTGGAAATATCATCGGAAAAATCCGAGTATTAACACTATAAAATAAGAAGGAAGGGTTTCCAAAGTAAATGATAAATATAAAAATTCCAGCTACTAGTGCTAATTTAGGGGCAGGTTTCGACTCTTTAGGGCTTGCTTTGAACTATTATAACTATATTAATATGGAAGAAAGCGACAAGGTTGAAATTACCGCTCTTGACGACATAAAAATTCCAACGGACGAGAGCAATCTTGTTTTTGACACAGTGAAAAAATTATACGAAATCTGCGGAAAACCTTTTTACGGACTTAAAATTGAGCAGATTAATAATATCCCGATGACAAGGGGGCTTGGAAGCAGTTCAGCTTGTATAGTTGGTGGGCTTTTGGGCGGAAATAAGCTCCTTAACAACCCGCTAAGCGATGATGATTTGGTAGATTTTGCAGCTCAAATAGAGGGTCACCCTGACAACACTGCACCAGCACTTTTGGGTGGAATTGTTACCGCTGTTTTTGACGGAAAAAAAGTTCACTGGGTTAAGCAAGAGGTGTTTACAACTTTAAAATTTGTTGCAATAACTCCAGATTTTACCTTTAAAACGGAAAGGGCAAGAGGTTGTTTGCCTGAAACAATTTCTCATAAAGACGCAGTTTTTAACCTTTCTAGGGCGGCACTTTTTTCCGCTTCACTTTTAACAGGGAAGTTCGAGAATTTGCGAACTGCTGTTGAGGACAAAATGCACCAACCTTACCGAATTCCGCAAATGGAGGGTGGGGACAGAATTTTTGACATTGCCTACTCACTTGGTGCTTATGCTTGCTATTTAAGCGGTGCAGGGCCTACTATTATGGCGATAATCGACCATGATAACGAGTATTTTTTAGGCAAGTTAAAGTTTACACTAGACTCACACAAGCTTTCTAACTGGACAGTAAGAGAACTAGAAATAGACAACCTCGGAGCAAGCGTGACGGCAACGTGACGTTGCATCCATTCCCGCACTAGACAGAGTAAAATAGGAAAATTTTGTTTCTGCGAGGCTAAACAATATTATGACTTTTCTAGCGGCAACGTGA
>CAYJLB010000034.1:0-12060 GCA_964370845.1 uncultured Oscillospiraceae bacterium | reverse complement strand
AAATTTTGTTTCTGCGAGGCTAAACAATATTATGACTTTTCTAGCGGCAACGTGACGTTGCATCCATTCCCGCACTAGACAGAGTAAAATAGGAAAATTTTGTTTCTGCGAGGCTAAACAATATTATGACTTTTCTAGCGGCAACGTGATGTTGCATCCATTCCCGCACTAGACAGAGTAAAATAGGAAAATATTGTTTCTGCGAGGCTAAACAATATTATGACTTTTCTAGCGGCAACGTGACGGCGGGGAAGCCCCCGCGGGCGGACACGCTATAATTTGATAAGTGAGAAAGATGGTCACACGCGATTATTAAGTTGTAGAATGTAGGGCAAGGGCTCTGCTCTTGCCGTTTATTGCAATTGTAAGGGATGGGTCACCAAACAAAAAAATAACAACACAAAAGCCAGCAAATAACTATTGTAAAATAGCTATTTGCTGGCTTTTTATAATTTAAAAAGTGTGTTTTAACCCGCGAAATATTTAGTCTTGTTCGCTAAAGTAGGCTTTATGTATTTGTCCTCAAATTCAGCTAGTGGAATAGGCCTTGAATAAAAATAACCTTGAGCCAACTCGCAATTTAAACTTTTTAGGAACTCAACTTGTTCTTCTTCCTCAACACCCTCGGCAACTAAATTAATTCCAATACTGTGAGCAAGTTTTACAATTCCCTCGATAACTAAAGCGCCTCTGCCGTCTTTTTTCTTGTTAATAAGAAAACTTCGGTCAAGTTTTAATGTGTCAACTTTGAAGTTTTGTAACATTCCAAGGGAGGAATATCCAGAGCCAAAGTCGTCAATTGAAACCGCAAAATTCGCCCTGTGTAAATCGTCAAAAAGCTTTTCTAAAGCCGATTCGTTATCAGAAATAGTTGTTTCAGTAAGCTCAATTTCAATAAAATTATGGGGAACTTCATGCTTGTCAACAATTTGAATAAGTCCGCTAATAAAATCAGGGTTAATAAGGTGCATTCTAGAAAAATTCACTGAAATAGGCACACAATCATAACCATGGTCAAGCCACTCACGGATTTTAATGCAAATTTGTTCAAGGACGTATTTGTCAACGTCAATGATAAATCCATTGCTCTCGAACAAAGGAATAAACTCATCAGGGAAAATCATCTTACCGCTAGGCTCAGTCCAACGAACTAATGCCTCAGCGCCTTTGATTACGTTTTCTTTAAGGTCAAATTTAGGTTGTAAATAAGGACCAAGCTCGCCACCCTTTAGGGCTTTTTCCATTTTATTTGTGATTTCAGCAATCCTCAAAATTTTTTCTTTATAACTTTGTTCAAAGTCACAAACCTTGCTTCCCTCATTAGTTTTTGCAATATTATGTGCAATATTTAACTTATTGAAAATGTCATTTAAGTCAGAATTTCCTTCTTCAATAAAATATCGTCCATAAGTAAAGGATAAATGATAATTGCTAAGCTCAACAACGGACTGCTTTAAATAAGCCTCGTAATGAGGAGAAATATTGTCAAGATTGTCAAAAAAACCATTTCCAGCAAACATAACAAATTGGTCGCCACCTGAACGCCCCATTATAAACGTTTTCTCAAGAACAATGTCGTTTACCTTTTTAAAAGCGCATAAAACCTTATCTCCCACTTCGTAGGAAAAAATTTCATTTACCGCTTTAAAGTTTTTTATGTCAACTTTAACAAGTCCATATTTTTTATTAGGATTAGCTGTCAAAATTTTTTCAACTTCTTTTTTGAATTTTTCCAAATTAGGAAGTCCCGTAAGTTCGTCATAATCTGCCTTTTTTTCAGCTTTCATTTTACTTTTTAAAGTGTAATAAGTGATAATTCCAAAGGCTGAAAAAGCAAAATATACAAACACAATCAAAACAATAGCAAGGATACGAATATTCATAATTCCATCAAGGGAATTTTTATCCGCATACAAAACCAAAGTATGAACACCAGAATTGTTGGTTTGTGACGTCATATCTTCTTTAAATTCACCCATACCATAAGTATTATAATAATCTATCGTCGAAAAGAGAATATTACCATTTTCATCTAAAAATTCACCATATCCGCCTTGGTTTAAGGCAACAGTAATTCTTGCAAAAATTAATTCAATGGAGTATTCAGCATATATATAACCCGCCATACCATCACAATAAATAAGTGGAGAACGCAATCCGATAACTGTATTCCCCGTAGTTCCGCTAACATAGGAAGCAATAAAATCCGAATTGTTACTAGCAATTTCCGCAGGATAATTAATATTAGCAATATCATCATCACTTACACTAGAAACAATTATTTCATTATTTTTATCAAGAAAAAAAAGATTATCAAATCCTAAAATTTCTAATTGCGTTTTAAGGAATAAAGTTAATTTATTAGTAGAATAATCGTTTGTTTCAATAGTATTTGACAAACTTATTAAATTATTTTTTGCCATATCAAGCATATATTTTGTTTCAAAATCTTGTTGTATAGCGATGTCATCAATAACGTCTTGAGCAGTTTTTGCTAATTGTTTTTCGGAGAAATACACAAGACCAACAAGAAAAACAATCGAAAACAATACCACTAATAATTTTTTAGAAATACTTTTCTTTAAATCACCAGCCATATAAATCTCCCTTCATTTATTTGACATACTTTAACCACTATTACATTTTACCATATTAATACAATAATATCAACCCATAAAATATACATTTATTTCCATATTTATGACCATTCATTTATGCACGTTTTGTGTTTTTCCTAATAAAGGACTAAAAGCACAAAATTGCAGTTAGAATATTCACATTTTTCAAAACTTTCGCCCTTTATATAGAATATTAACAAATTTTTAATATTTTGTCAATATAAATAGTGTTAATTTTCTAAAACTATTTAAGTTAATTTTTATTTGAGTTTATATACATATAAATTGCCACGGAAATAATTAAGATATAACCGATTAAACTGTAAGGGTTTGGAACTTGTCCAAAAATAATAAACCCATATGCTGTTGAGAATATTATTTGGGTGTAATCATAAATCGAAATCATTTTCGCTGGGGCATTACTGTATGCTGCTGTTATTGCAAATTGTCCTAAACTTGCAAAAAAACCTGCTCCTAAAAGCAATAAAGTGTCAGTTAAATTCATTGGAACAAAGTTAAATATTATAAAAGGTATACAAGCGACAGTTGAAAAAGCTGAAAAGAAAAACACTATAAAAGGGCCACGCTCGCCACGAATAGAAAGCAATCGTATAATTGTATATGCAACACCGGCACACATTGCCCCTAATAGTCCGGAAACAGCCGGAATACTTATCATATTACTTGCTACAGAAGTACCTAAAATTGGGGAAAGTATTATATTTGGGTCAATTATAAAAATACTTCCGAAAAAGGCGATAAAAATGCAAATCCCTTGCCAAAGTTTTATTTTTTCTTTAAGGATAAAAAATGAGAAAATTATTACAAAAAAAGGTGATAATTTCCCGATAATACTGGCATCAGCAAGATATAAATTTTCAATTGCATAAAAATTCAAGAAAATCCCTACAGTTCCAAAAGAGGAACGTAAGATTAAAAACTTTAGATTTCCTTTTTTAAAGGAAAAATCTCGCCCTGTTCGCATAATAATGATGAAAGCGAAAATCATTGCCACTAAATTTCTAAACATACTTTTTTGGATAACAGGAATATCCCCAGAAAGCTGTAAAAATAAGCTCATAGTAGCAAAACTCAGCGCCGATAATATAATATAAAGAATACCTTTATTTTTATTGTACATTTATTGTCCTCCGATTAGATTATGGAAATGCTTACTTATATAGTATACTACTTTACAGGTGAAAAATAAAGTTTTTGTTACATATTTATGAATAAGTTGTAAATTTTTAAAATATTATTGCATTTTTTTGTAAATATTGTATAATTAAAGTGGCTATTACTGTTGTTAAGGAGGGCTGAGTATGAGATATGATGAAATTTCTGCACTTGTAAGTGACGAAAGCACTGACATAGTTTATATTTCTGATTTAGAAACTTACGAATTATACTATTTAAACAAGACAGGAATTGATATGATTGGTAGCACTGATGAGAGTCAGTGGAAAAATAAAAAGTGTTACAAAGTTTTACAGGGTAAAGACGCGCCTTGTGAATTTTGCACTAATCATAAATTAACGTTAGACAAGTATTATGAGTGGGAATATTATAACCCTATTTTGAATTCACATTATGCTTTAAAGGATAAATTAATCGAATTAAATGGAAAAAATGTACGCCTTGAAGTTGCTTCAAATATTACAAAGAGAGTTTCAGCTGAAAATAAAGTAAAGCTTCAACTTGAAGATGAAACTACTTTAAACAGGTGTGTTGAAATGCTTCATACATCGTTAAAACCTGCGGACGCAGTACAGAATTTGTTGCAAATTTTGGCGGAATATCATAATGCCGAACGTGCTTATATTTTCTCTATTCTTGAGGAAGAAATTGACGGCGAAAAATTTGCTGATAACACTTTTGAATGGTGTGCAAAGGGAATAGTTCCACAGATTGATAATTTAAAGCATATTTCTATGGAACCGATTAAATATTGGTTTGATAAATTTGATGAAGTTGGGGAATTTTCCATAGATTCCCTTAGTGAAGAAATTAAAGAAGAAAGTTTTGAGTATGATATTTTAGATGCTCAAGGGATAAAGGCATTGATAACCGCACCTATGCGTGATGTAAACGGAAATTATAGCGGTTTTATTGGGATTGACAATCCAATTTGCAACACCAAAAGAACAGCTGTAATTCGATCCGTTGCAAAATTTATTTCTGACTTTTTGGACAAGAATGAAATTCTTGACGAATTGCATAAACTCAGCTATTTTGATAGATTAACAGGGCTTAAAAACAGGCAAAGTTATCGCATTGCCCTTGAAAACTTTGAGAAAAATCCAGCTGAAACTTTAGGCGTTGTCTACGCTGACATAAACGGTCTTAAAGGAATAAATGACACTCAAGGCCACGAAGCAGGGGATATGCTTATTATTAAATTATCAAAAATTATTAAAGAAGTTTTTGGTGAAAAGGGAATTTTCCGCCTTGGTGGAGATGAATTTGTAGTTTTAAATGAAAATGTTGGCGAAAAAGAGTTTGAAGATGAACTTTCTACATTGAAAATTCTTATTGCAAAAGAAAAAGATTTGAAAGTTTCTATCGGATATTCCTGGAACAAAAATACAAAGAATATAACTGATGAAATCGGAAAAGCTGACACTTTAATGTATATGGAAAAGCAATCTTTATACAGCAATGAGTATATAAATAGTAATTATAGCGTAATGCTTTCGCAAAATTTAGCTAGGGAAATAGAAGATAATCGCTTCGTGGTATTTTTGCAACCTCAAGTAAATATTAAGGATAAAAAAGTTTCGGGGGCGGAGGCTCTAGTTAGAAAGGTTGATATAAACGGAAAAATTCAAGCTCCTATTTCCTTTTTGCCTTTTTACGAGAAAGAGGGGATAATTCCCTTAGTTGACTTCTTTGTATTTGAAACAGTGTGTAAGACTTTGGAAAAATGGAAGAATATTAGAGAAGACTTAGACTTAAAAATTGCTGTGAACCTTTCAAGAGTAACAGTTTTTGAAGAAAAAATCGTTGAAAAATTACAAAACATCTGTAAAAAATATAACATTAAAACTGATGAAATAATGATTGAGATTACCGAAACTATTCGGAGTATAAACGATGATATTTTCTCAAAAATATTGATAGAGTTTAGTGAAGCGGGATTTTATGTTTCATTAGACGATTTTGGTTCAGGGCATTCGAATTTATCAATAATTGTTAACTCGGACTTTGATGAAATTAAAATTGACCGAAGTTTGATAATGAATTTGGCTACTTGTGAGAAATCCAAGCTTTTGACACTGCTGTCAATAAACCTTTGCAATTCTCTTAGGAATGTAATTTCGCTTGCTGAGGGGATTGAGGAAGAGGAACAGTATGAGTTGCTAAAAGAATTAGGTTGCACAAAGGGACAAGGATATTATTTTGACAAACCTTTGCCACTTGACACCTTTGAAAGTAAATATATAAATTTGTAGGGAATTATCACCCACATTGTTTTATTTATATAATAAAAAACCAGCAAAACTACTTTAAAAATAGTTTTTGCTGGTTTAATTTTTTTATTAGTTGCCTTCTGGATAAATTGTGTTAATGTCATTTTGAATTAAAGCATAGTTGACAATACCAAGTCCTACAACAGCTAAAATTATGTAAAGAACACTGTTGTCATTACCTAGTTTTGAACCGAAAACTTTACCCATTTTGTAATACCAAAAATAAGAGTAAATTCCGCAAGTTACAAGAGTTAGTAATAACACCATTCCAAAGCCTGTATTCCATTGAACTGGGTCAGTTCTTACAGCAGAATCGTTGATTGTATACATCCAGTATAACCCGTAAATTCCACAAGTTACAATACTTAACACAATGGAAAGCACAATATTTTTATTCATAAAATATCCCCCTAAAAATTTAATCAACTAATTTTATCATATAAAATAGAAAATGTCAACAAAAATAAAAGTGCCTCCAAAAAGAAAGCACTTTTATATGTAAAATTATTTACCGTTGTCAAGTTCGATTTGGATAAGTACCATATTTACAATAGTTAATCCGAAAATTGCAAGAACTAAGAAAATCATACTTTGGTCTTTCCCGAACATTGGAGTGTAAGCTTTACCCAATTTCATTTGCCAAATCCAGTTATAAATACCACAAGTAACAATTGAAAGAATTAGACCTTTTACGAATGGCATATTATACTCACTAGGATATCTTTTATTTGCTTCTTCATTAATATTGTAGAACCAAATAATCCCGTAAATACCGAAAGTTACAATAGAAAGAATAATCTTAACTACTATAGTTGATTTATTTTCCATAACATTTCCCCCTTTAAATATTTACAATCTGCCTGATTGCTTGATTAATTATATCACATAAAAAATATAAAATCAATGTGTCAATCGGCACATTTTGTAAAAAAAATTACTGAATAATTTCAATGATACGGGGGATATTTCGGTAAATTCCCCAAACTAATAAAAAAATTATAGATACAATCAATAAAATATTAACAATTTTACCATCATTAACAACTCCAAAAAGCCAATTTCTCCAACAAATTAATAAAGTGGGAACTAAAATTGGTGCAATAATAAATAAACCTAAATTTGCATTTATTGCCGTGGAAATATCACCTTGAATTAAAGCGATTGATGCAGTAGAAATTCCACACCCAGGGCAGTCAAATGTTGTCACTAACTTAAATAAACAGGGAATTCCAATACCTGCGACTTGAGTGAAAATGTAGTATGCAAGCCCGATAAAAACCAAAAGAGCGGATATAAAAATTCTTTTTTTAATGATAGTTTTTCCTTTATAATTCAACATTCCCAAAGCACTCCAAACCTTATATATAAGCCATAATAACTTAATTAAATATAACAGAAAAATTTTGTAATGTCAAACTGTGTAATTTACTAAAAAAATAATATATCAATTTTTTTTAATTTAACTATTGACAAAATGATTTTTATGGAATATAATAGGATATATCAAAAAATATTGATATAAAAAATTAAAGGAAGTGGTTAAATGGAAAAAGTTCACGAAATGCATGCTAAGATTTTCAAAGCTTTTTGTGATGAGAAAAGGCTTGCGATTGTTGAATTGCTTCGCGGCGGTGAAAAATGTGCTTGCGTTTTAACTGACCTTACAAATATTAAGCAATCTGCACTTTCTTATCATATGAAAATTTTGGCTGATGCTAAAATTGTAGATTGTATTCAAGACGGAAAGTGGGTTAATTATCGCTTAAACCCGCAAGGTTGCGAAAGTGCGATTAACATTTTAAAAGGGATTACAACGCCAAATGAAGTGCAAATTGAGAATAAAACTTTTCTTTGCAATTTGAAAAAGGCGTAGAAAAAATAAAAAACATCTTTAATTAGATGTTTTTTTAAGGGTAGTTATATCAATTTTTTTTAATATGAATTTGGAGGCAAAGTTTGAAACAAAGTTTCAAACGTGAGTTTTGTGCTTTTCGGTCAAAAAGAACTAAAGTTCTTCGCCGACCGAAATTTTGCCACCTTAAAACCTGTGTGGCAAAACCGCCCAAAACGTCAAGAAAGGAATGAATATTTTTATGGACGCATTTATTGGAGCGTTGCAAAGTTTTTGGGATTTTTTTCAAAATCAATTTCTTGGTATGCAATGGCTTAACGACTTAGTCGGGAACATTTTAACAAGTTTTGGACTTGACATTACAACATCAATCGGAGGAAGTGTTCAGTTTTTTATTTATGATATGATAAAAATTGTTGTGCTATTATGTGCATTAATTTTTATGATTTCTTACATTCAAAGTTACTTCCCACCTGAGAGAAGTAAACGAATTTTGGGAAGATTTAAAGGTATTTGGGCGAATATTATTGCTGCACTCTTGGGTACAGTAACTCCATTTTGTTCTTGCTCATCAATCCCTTTGTTTATAGGGTTTACAAGTGCAAAATTACCCCTTGGCGTAACCTTTTCATTCCTAATTTCCTCACCAATGGTTGACCTTGGAAGCCTTGTTCTTTTAATGAGTATTTTCGGCGGAAAAGTTGCAGTAGTTTACGTTATTGTAGGGCTTATTATTGCTGTGCTTGGCGGAACTATTATTGGAAAATTGAAGATGGAAAAATATGTTGAAGATTTCATTTTGACAGCAAAAGGCGTTGACATAGAATCTCCAAATTTAACTAAAAAAGACCGTGTAATTTACGCTAAAGAGCAAATGTTGACCACTTTGAAAAAGGTTATACTTTACATCGTAATCGGTGTTGGAATTGGTGCATTTATACACAACTGGATTCCACAAGAGTACATTGAAACTGCACTTGGAAGCGACAATCCGTTCAGTGTTTTCCTTGCAACTTTAGTGGGAATTCCAATTTACGCTGACATTTTTGGGACAATTCCAATTGCTGAAGCATTGCTTTTCAAAGGGGCGCAAATTGGTACAGTTTTAGCATTTATGATGGCAGTAACAACATTAAGTTTACCGTCAATGATAATGCTTAAAAGAGCAGTTAAAGCGAAATTGCTTGCAGTGTTCATATTGATTTGTTTTATAGGAATAGTGACAGTAGGTTATCTATTTAATATTTTCGGAGCAACGTGACGTTGCATCCATTCCCGCACTAGACGGAGTAAAGGCTTGTACTTTTGTTTCTGCGAGGCTAGACATTGTTATGATTTTTTAAGAGAATCGGCGACAAGAGCTAAAAGTTTAGGTCAAGCCTTTTTAAAGGCTTGTGGGGTGGAGGGGCAAAGCCCTCCTCGCTTTCCGCAGAAAGCGAAAAACTCGAATGAATAGCCAGTAGTCGAATAAGCAAACGAACAAAAACAATAATTGCAATTTCCGCAAAATTTCATAAAATGTAGCAAAGAGCAACTAATGAAAAACCATAGCAAAATAAGAGTAGAAATAAATTTTGCGGAAGAAAACGTAGTAAAAATAAAAACTATTTTGTTTTTATTTTTACGGTCATATTAGATGACATAAATAGTAAGCGAACAAGAAAATTTCGTACCACGAGGTCGGATTTTGGTGATTATCGCAATTGTAGGGGAGGGTTTCCACGCCCTCCCGCAAGCGTGACGCTTGACCCATTCCCGCACTAGACAAAGTATAAGAGGATAATTTTGTTTCTGCGAGGTCGAATTTTGGTGTAGGGGAGGGTTTCCACGCCCTCCCGTTACCAACCAAAAATATTAATAAACAAAAAACAGCAGAAATATCTGCAAATAGAAAGGGTTATAATTATGAGCGAGAAAAAAGGATTATTTGGCGGATTATTCGGAGGAAAAACTAAAGAAGAAACGAAAACTCCAGCAAAACAAAGTTGTGGTTGTGGCTGTGCATGTGGAGGAAATAAAACTGCTCCAGCACCAAAAACTGAAAGTAAATCAGAGGGAAATGGTATGGTTCTAAAAGTTTTAGGCTCATGCTGTAGCAAATGTGGCAAACTTGAAGAAAATACAAAAACTGCTGTAGCAAACCTTGGAATTGACGCAAAAGTTGAACATATTTCTGACTTTGCACAAATCGGAGCTTACGGAGTTATGTCAACTCCAGCGCTAGTTATCAACGAAAAAGTTGTAAGCTATGGTAAACTTTTATCAGTTGAGGAAGTTACTGCTTTTATCAACGCACAATAGTAGATTTTTCTAATAAAAAAAGGTGTTATGAAACGGATTAAAGTTTCATAACACCATCTTTTTTTACATTGCGTCAACTGCTACACTTTGAGTAACAACTGAATGAACATATTTCTTTACAACATCAACGTGATAAGGGTCTTTTTGATATTCAGCCATTGTTTCAGGTGACTCAAAAACTACCTCTAAAGCAACATCAAAAGAACGCTCTGACCTTAAAAAATCAATGTATGAATTAACAGAAACGATTTGTGAAATTTTCCCGTCCATAGAAAGAAACATATCCCTCAAAGCCTCGCAATTTTCCTTTGAATAATCTTTAAGTTTATAAAATACAATGTGTTTTATCATAACAAACAACCCTTTCTTTTTAATTTATTTAAGGCAACACCTTACAATTAACGTCTTCCGTTTTGCAAGGTCTTGCCTTTATTATAAGAAAAAGTTTAAATTTTGTCAAGTTTACTTATTATTTTGAGCAATTTTATTTAACTTTTCGTTGGTTTTTTTGATGCTATTTTTCTCAATAAAAAACATTATAATGTAAATTAAAACGTAAAGAACTGTGAAACTTGTTAAAACTGCTAACAAATATTCTCTGTAAAAAATTGCTATCATAACCCCTGTGATTGAAAGACAGCACAGGTAGCTAATTATGCTTATAACAATTGGTTTAAGCTTTTTATTTTCAAAAATCATTGAGGAAATTCCGTACAAAGCCGAGGCAATATACCACCCCAAAAGCTGTGAAGTAATCTCGTTTAAACCATAGATAAAAACTAAGAAAAATGTTGTTATTGTAAAGCCAAAACCTAAGCCTATCGCTATATATCGTGTAATTTTCATATTAAAATCTCCTTTTCTAACTTTCCATAATTGCGTTTCTGAATTCTTTCATATAAAACCTTGAGGCGGTGAGTTTGCTTCCGTCTTTTAGCATAACGGTGTAATTTCCGCTAAACTCTGCCTCTAAAGATTTTACAAAATTAATGTTTACCAGTAAACTTTTGCTAATTTGACAAATTCCTTGATTTTTAAAAAGTGACAAAATATCACTTAAATTTTGTTTGCAAAGATATTTGTTTTTTCCAATTATTCCGTAAATTTTCCTGCTTTCAACGGAAAAATAATGGATTTCACTTACGTTTATTAAGATTTCTTTGCTGTCCTCAAACACAATTATTTTGGTGGAAACATTGCTTTGTTTTAATAATGAAAGCAAGTGTTGAACCTTTGTGCTTGCCACATTTCCCTTGATTATAATTTCAATTTCCTCGTTTGTGGAATCTTCGAGAATAATTTTCATTTATAAACCCCCTCCTTCTCTGTGGTTTTATCTTATCACAGAATTTATTTTTTGTCATAATATTTTGTCTAAGTGGTATTTTTTCACGTTTCAGTGGTAGTTTTAATCTTAAAATTTTCTTTAATATAAAAAAATAGGGGCAATACAGTCTTCCGTTTAACAGGTTGAAAGGATTTAGCCCCTATATATTTTTGTTCGCCCATACAAAATTCGACCTCGTGGTGGTACATTTTTTAATTTATCAACGTAAAAACAAAGTCGTGTTTCGTTTTTCAGTAGATGAAACCGCCCGCTAATTGCGAAAACTTACAGTTTTCTAATTAGCTACTTTTTTCGTCGCAAAAAATTATCTCTACTCTTATTTTGTTTAACGGACAAGGGCAAGCCTTGTCCCTACAACTATTTCGTGATTTTTTGCGACGTTTTAGATTTTCACTTTGTTCGTTTGCTTTTTTTGGGTGATTTATTTTACTTCGAGTTTTTCGCTTCTGCGGAAGCGACCAAGGCTCTGCC
>CAYJLB010000033.1:7074-22359 GCA_964370845.1 uncultured Oscillospiraceae bacterium | reverse complement strand
TTGTCTGTACAGCGTTTAACGCTGACTTCGACGGTGACCAAATGGCTGTTCACGTTCCTCTTGGAGCGGAAGCACAAGCGGAAGCTCGCTTCTTAATGCTTGCTGCAAACAACCTATTAAAACCATCTGACGGACGCCCTGTTGCTGTTCCTTCACAGGATATGGTGCTTGGTTCTTACTACTTAACAATGGAAAAAGAAGAAGAACTAAACGGCGCAGAACCTAAAGTTTTCCGTGATATAAACGAAGCTTTAATGGCGTATCAAGAAGGCTTAGTATCTCTACATGTTCCAATTAGAGTTAGACTTGCTAAAGACGTTGGTGGAAGACGAGTTTCAAAGATTGTTAAAGCTACAGTAGGTAGATTAATTTTCAATGAAAACATTCCTCAAGATTTAGGATTTGTTGACAGAACTAATTCGGAAAATCACCTTGACTTAGAGGTTTCATTCCTTGTTGGTAAAAAACAACTTTCTACTATTATTGAAAAATGTATCATTATTCATGGTACAACAACAACTTCTGAAGTTCTTGATAAAATCAAGGCTTTAGGATATAAATATTCAACAAAAGCGGCATTGACAGTTGCGGTTTGTGATGCTATTATTCCACCACAAAAGAAAGAAATTCTTGCTGACGCTGATGCACAAGTTGAAAAAATCAACAAACAATATAGACGTGGTTATATTTCTGATAGTGAAAAATCACAAAAGGTTATCGATGTTTGGAACAGTGCTACTGACTTAGTAACTACTGCTCTTAAAGCTAACCTGGAAAGAACTAACCCTATCCAAATGATGGCGGACTCTGGTGCCCGTGGTTCTATTAACCAAATTAGACAGCTTGCGGGTATGCGTGGTCTTATCGCCAATACATCGGGTAAAACAATCGAAATGCCTATTCGTGCTAACTATCGTGAAGGTCTAAATATCCTTGAATACTTTATTTCTTCTCGTGGTGCTCGTAAAGGTCTTGCTGATACTGCACTTAGAACAGCTGACTCAGGATACTTAACAAGAAGACTTGTTGACGTTTCACAAGACGTTATTATCCGTGAAGAAGACTGTAAAACAAGTGTTGGTATTGAAATTTATGAAATCAGAAATGGTCGAGAAATGATTGAGCCATTATCTGAACGTCTAGTTGGTAGATATTTAGTTGAAGACCTTAAAAACGAAAAAGGCGAGTTAATCGTTTCTGCTAACAAATTAATCGGAGTAAATGAAGCTACAAGAATTTGTGATGTTCTTGAAGAAATGGGTAGAGAGAATATTTCAATTCGTTCTGTACTTCAATGCCAATCTAAAAACGGTGTTTGTGCTAAATGTTATGGTGCAAACCTTGCAAATGGTAAGCTAGTTGCTGTTGGTGAAGCTGTTGGTGTAATTTCTGCACAATCAATCGGTGAACCTGGTACACAGCTTACAATGAGAACATTCCACACAGGTGGTATCGCTTCTGCGGAAGATATTACACAAGGTCTTCCTCGTGTTGAAGAACTTTTTGAAAGCCGTCGTCCTAAGAGTGCTGCTATTATCACTAGAATTAGCGGTAAAATTAGAATGGAAGAAATCAAGAAAATCCGTAATGTTATCGTTACTGATCAAAACACATTGCAAGAAGAATATTATCCTGTTCCTTACGGAATTAAAATTAAGTACAAAGAGGGCGACTATATCGAAAAAGGTATGCCAATCACAGAAGGTAGCATAAACCCAAGTGATATTCTTGCTGTACTTGGTGAAAAAGCTGTACAAAACTACATTATTGACGAAGTACAAAAAGTTTACCGCCTACAAGGTGTTGATATCAATGATAAGCATATCGAGGTTATCGTTCGTCAAATGATGAGAAAAGTTAAAATTGAAGAAGCTGGAACTTCATTCTTACTACCTGGCTCACTAGTTGATAAAGGTGAAATTGATGCTATTAATGCAGAAATTCAAGCTGAGATTGATGCTGGTTCAGAAACTGCTTCATTAATTGAAATAATTCCTGTACTACAAGGTATTACAAAAGCTTCCTCAAACTCTGACTCATTCTTGTCAGCGGCTTCATTCCAAGAAACAACTAAAGCATTAACAGATGCAGCAATCCGTGGTAAACGTGATAGACTACTTGGTCTAAAAGAAAACGTTATTATCGGTAAACTTGTTCCTGCGGGTACAGGTATGGACTGTTACAACAATGTTGACGTTGAAAAAATCGACGATGAAGAATATGACACTGTTGAAACGGAAGTACAAGTAAATAGCTAAAACATTTATTGAGGTTGTGACGAAACAAATTTAGTTTCGTTGCAACCTCTTTTTATATTTATTTTCCTTGAAAAATTGCAAAAATGAGTGTATAATATAGAAATAACTTTAGAAAGGAATTTAATTGAATGAATGAAAGAATTCCATATTTAAGAGAAAAAACAGCTGCACTTACTTCTGCTCCAGGCTGTTATATAATGAAAAATAAAAGCAAAGAAATAATTTATATCGGTAAAGCAAAAAACTTGAAAAATCGAGTAACAAGTTATTTTCGCAATGACCCTAATATGCTTCCTAAAGTTGCAAAAATGGTGTCACAGGTGGAAGATTATGACTTTATTGTAACTGAAAGTGAGTTTGAAGCTTTAGTTTTAGAATGCAACTTAATCAAACTCCATAAACCAAAATATAATGTCCTTTTGAAAGATGATAAAGGATTTTCATATATAAAAATTTCTACCGAGGAATTTCCACGAATAACTGCGGAATTACAAAAAAACACTGAGGGAAATTTTATCGGTCCTTATATGAGTAGCTACATTGTAAAGCAAACTGTTGAAGATGCGAATACAGTGTTTATGCTTCCTACTTGCAAGAAAAAATTTCCAGCTGAATTTTCAAAAAAACGTCCTTGCCTAAACTTTTATATTAAAAAATGCATGGGACTTTGCAGTGGGAAAATCTCAAAATCTGACTACAACGAAACCATTACTCAAGCTGTAGAATATATCCAAAGCGGAAATATTTCTTCTATCGAAAAGCTTAAATCAGCTATGGAAATTGCCGCTGAAAACTTAAATTTTGAGCTTGCGGCTAAATTGCGTGATAGGATAAATTCTATCCAAAAAATTTCCGAAAAACAGAAAATTGTTGACATAAAAGCTGTTCCAACTGATATAATGGGAATTGCTCAAAATGGTGATTTAATCGCACTTAGCGTTATAAAATATCGTGGCGGAAAACTGTATGATAAGCAAGATTTTATTTTCACCGAAATATCCGACAATGCCTCTTTTTATGAACAATTTATACTCCAATATTATTCAGGAATGGAAGAAATCCCGCGTGAATTATTAATTGATGATGACAGTGTGGAAACTCAATTGTTAGAAAAATATTTGCGTGAAAAAGCTATGTCAGCGGTGTCGGTAATAACTCCAAAACGAGGCGCTTCCTTTAAATTGACTTCAATGGCAAAAAATAATGCAACCGAATATCTTTCACTAAAGGTTGGAAGAACAGGTAAGGAAATTGGGGCATTATCCGACCTTGCAAAACTTCTTGGAATGGAAAAACCTCCAGAATATATTGAATGCTACGACATTTCTAACCTAGGAAGTTCATCAATGGTGGCGGGAATGGTAGTTTTTCAAAATGGTCGCCCATTAAAATCCGCATATAAGAAATTTTCCATTAAGCAAAATGAGGAGCAAAATGACTATGCTTGTATGCAAGAAATAATTGAACGTAGATTTAATCAATATTTCAAAGGTGAGGACGAGGGATTTTCAAAACTTCCCGATTTAATTTTGCTTGACGGTGGTAAAGGTCACGTTAATGCAATTACTCCAATTTTGCGTGGAATGGGGATAAATGTGCCTTGCTACGGGCTTGTTAAAGATAATAAACACCGAACACGTGCTATCGCTTCTTCGGGGAGTGAAATTAGTATTTCCGGTGTAAAATCCGCTTTTTTCCTCTTAACAAGAATTCAAGATGAAGTTCATAGGTTCGCACTTTCTTATCAAAGAAAACTCCATAAGAAAAACACTTATAATATGGAACTTACTGCTATAAAAGGGATTGGAGTAAAAAAAGCAACTAAGATTATTACTCATTTTAAAACAAGGGAAGAACTGAAAAAAGCTTCCCCAGAAAAACTTTCGAAAGTTGCAGGAGTTAACAAAGAACTTGGCGAAAAAATTTTTGTAGTAATACAAAATAATATGTAGAAATATTTATTTTTGTTTTGTTTAAAAATTCATTTACAAATTGTCAATTATGGTGTATAATATAGGTTGATACAAATGATAAATGTATTGAAAATAATACGAAAACTAATGTCCTGTGGTAAAACAGAAAGGAATTTTAATAACTATGAGAGTTATAACTGGTATTGCAAGAGGGCGTAAGCTAAAAACTCTTGAAGGAAATGACGTTCGACCAACTACCGACCGTGTAAAAGAATCAATTTTTAGTATAATAAATTTCCAGGTGCAAGGTTCTGCAATTCTTGACTTGTTTTGTGGCTCGGGACAACTTGGTATCGAAGCTTTAAGCCGTGGAGCTGACTTCGCTTCTTTTGTTGACAATAGTAAAAATTCTATTGAGGTTACAAGAGAAAACCTACTTGACACAAAATTAATGGGTAGTGCAAGGCTTAATTTAATGGATTGTTGTGAATATTTAAGAAGTTTAAAGACAACTTTTGATATAGTATTAATGGATCCGCCTTATAGTATGGGGCATATTGAAAAAGTTCTTCCTTTACTTGAGGGTAAAGTTAAAGAGGGTGGAACTGTTGTTTGTGAACATGAAGAACGTTTAGTTCTCCCTGACGAAGTTGGAAAATTAAAGAAAAGAAAAGAATATAAATACGGTCATATTTGGGTGACAACATACATTTATGGAGATGATTTTGAATAAAGAAAATCGTCTTTGAAAGGAATGAACTTTTAATGAAGGTTTGCGTCTGTCCAGGGAGTTTTGACCCTGTAACTTTGGGGCATATTGATATAGTAACTCGTGCTTCTAAACTATTTGACAAAGTAATTGTTTTAGTTTCAGTTAATCCAATGAAAAAGAATTCAAGTTTTACAGCTAATGAGAGAGTTAATATGTTAAAACTTGTTTGCAAAGACATTCCAAATATTGAGGTTGATACTTTTGATGGATTGCTGGCTGATTACTTAAAACAAACGGGAGCAACAGCTATTGTTAAAGGCCTTAGAGCTGTAAGTGACTTTGAATATGAGTTTCAAATGGCTCTTGCTAACAAAAAATTGTATGAGGGTGCTGAAACTATGTTTCTTACAACTTCCTCTGAACATATGTATTTAAGTTCAAGTGTTGTGAAGCAAATTGCAAGTTTTGGCGGTGAAATAAGCCACTTTGTACCTGACTGTTTACTTGAAATAATAAAAAACAGACTTATTAAAGGAATATAACATAATTTTTAGGGAGGAATAAATAATAATGACTATAGATGAAATACTAGAACAAATGGACGATATTTTAGATAAAGCTGTTACAGTTCCCTTTTCTGCTAAAAAAAGTTTAATAGATACTTCACTAATGAGAGAGTATATTGACCAAATCCGTTATAACTTGCCTACTGAAATAAAACAGGCAAAGGAAATGGTTTATGATAGAACTCAGATTATTAATGATGGGAAAAAGGAATCTGAAGCTATAATAAAACGTGCTGAAGAAAAAGTGAAAATTTTAGTTTCTCAGCAAGAAGTTGTAAAAAGAGCGAATGAACAGGCTAAGGAAATTATTAGCCACGCTCAAAGAATGGAAATCGAAATCAGGAAGGCTTTAGGCGAGCGAATGGACGAAATCATGGACGAAACGGAAGTTATGCTCAATAAAAACCTATCTGACATAAAACAAACTCGTGCTGCAATAAAAACTGCGACACGAAAGAAGTAACAACAAACAATAACAAAACCTAGTAAAATCGAAAGGTGGGAAATGGTGCTTTCTAGGAAAGGACTTTTAATCCTTGCACTGAAAAAACTATGCAAAATCAAATCAAAGAACAAATCTTAAAACTCAAAAAAGAGAAAGACGTGCTTATATTAGCACACAGTTATCAATCCCCTGATATCTGCGAAATTGCAGATGAGGTTGGTGACTCATTCGCCCTTAGTACGGTAGCAACTACTTATAAGAATAAAACTGTTTTACTTTGTGGTGTAAAATTTATGGCTGATACAGTTAAAATTTTATCACCTGAAAAAACTGTAATTTTACCTCATAAAGACGCTACATGTCCAATGGCGGAACAAATTTTACCTAGTGATGTACTCAAGTTCAAAGAGAAAAATCCTGTGTTTAAAGTGGTGTCATATGTAAATACTACTACTGAACTAAAGGCTGTTAGTGATGCTTGTGTCACTTCTTCAAGTGCTTTGAAAATTATGGGTAAAATTAATGAACCTGTGTTATTTATCCCTGACAAAAACTTGGGTTCATATATTAAGGCTAATATGCCAGGGAAAGACATTGTTTTAATGAACGGTTGTTGCCCAATTCATGATGCAGTTACCGAAGATGAAGTTAAAGCAATGAAAGAAAAATACCCTAATGCGAAATTTGCAATGCACCCAGAACTTCCGCAAGAAATTTTGAAATATGCAGATTATATTGGTTCAACTACTGGCATTATGGATTATGTTTCAAAAATCGAAGATGACGTTGTTATCGGAACAGAAAAAGCTATTCGTGACCATTTGTTGATTAAATATCCACATAGAGAATTCCCTCTTTTATCAAAGGCTTTAATGTGCCCTGATATGAGAATTACTACTTTGATGGACGTTTACAAAGCATTAAAAGGTGATGGTGGAGTTGTCATTGAAATTGATGAAGAAATTCGCCTTGCTGCTAAAAAAGCCATTGACACAATGATTGAATTGGGACAAGATTAGTATTATAAAAATAATGGCTGTATCAAATATTTAGATACAGCCATTTTTCAATAGAGGAGGGATTTTTTTGACAGGGAAAGAACGTGGAAAACTTATCTGTGAAAAGCTGTATGAAATGTACCCTGACGCAGTTTGTTCCCTTGAATATACACACGATTATGAACTTTTAATTGCAACACGGCTATCTGCACAATGCACTGATAAAAGGGTGAATATTGTAACAAAAGACCTGTTTGCAAAATATCAAAGCCTTGAGGAATTTGCAAATGCCGATTTAAGCGATGTTGAAGAAATTGTAAAACCTTGCGGACTTTATAAAACTAAAGCAAAAAGTATTATCGAAATGACAAATCAATTGATAAATATTTATGGCGGAAAATTACCCGACAGCCTTGAAGAATTAACGAAACTTTCAGGAATTGGAAGAAAAACTGCTAATTTGATTATGGGTGATATTTTTTTAAAGCCTGCAATTGTAGCCGACACTCATTGTATCAGAATTAGTGGAAGAATGGGTTTTACAAAAAGCAAAGACCCACATAAGGTAGAAATTGATTTATTAAAAGTAATTCCTCCCGAAAAATCTGCTGGATTTTGCCATAGAATTGTTTATTTAGGTAGAGAAATTTGCAAAGCACGAAAGGCTGAATGTGAACTATGTCCCCTTGTGCCATTATGTCAACAAAAAATATAAGAAAATAAAAAGGATTGAAAATTATGGAAGTTATAGTTTCAAAAAAAGTTTCCGACGATGAGATGAAAATAAGAATGGACGTTTTTTCCACTGAACAAGGTTATGTTGAGGGAATTGATGAAATCGACGAACGTTCCTCTCACGTTTTAATCTACATAGACGAGAAAGCCGTTGCCACAGGTCGAGTTTTTCTTTATAAAGACAAAACTTATAAATTAGGGCGAATTGCTGTGCGAAAAGAATGTAGGAAACAAAATCTTGGTCGAGTTCTAGTTGATGAACTAGAAAAAGTTGCTTTAGAACTAGGCGCAGAAAAAACCGCACTTTCTTCGCAATATCCAGCTCGTGGATTTTATCAAAAATGCGGTTATGAAATTGTTGGAGAGTCCTACATTGAGGACGGAACAGAGCATATTTTCATGACTAAAAATTTACTTTAATATTAATTACAAAAAGCTTTGACTACTACTGAAAAATAGTATGCAAAGCTTTTTAATTTTGCTAAATAATAATTAGAATATTGAAAAACAGCGAGAACAAAGTTTTCCTATTTCTCAAAGTAATAGGAACATAAGGCGTTCCATCAGCGTTTATAATTATTTGTGTAGGTATTACTTGTACAGGAAAACCAACCGCAACTTCAGGATTTTTCCAAACGTCTACAAACTGCACAATAGCTTTGCCTTGCATTTCTTCATTTAAAGTAACAAGTACAGGAGCCATTTCTTTACAAGGCACACATTCATCTGCACCAAAATCAATAATTATAGGCAATTCATTTTCTACCAATTCCTCTAAATTTACACTTGAAACATTCAAAGGAAATTCGCTGTCAATAGCATCAATGGCAGAGGCTTTTGCTTGTTCCGCTTGATTTTGAACAAACCAAATTGAAACAACAATTAAAAGCATTATCACTGGGATAACAATTTTTAATATTTTCTTTTCTTTCATCTAGCAACACTTTTTCACATCAATTTATTTTGAACTATTAATATAATAATACTCCTTAATTTACGATTTGTCAACATTCATTTCAAAAAAAATTAATATATTATTAAAATTATAAAATTCAAACTAAAAAGAAAATTTATTCATACAATATAGCCATACCTATTGAATATAATTAATTATAAACTATATTTATATTTGAAAGGAAGGCTTTTTATGTTTATGTTTTTACTGGATTTATGCCTTAGCAAACTTCTATTTCTCGCCTTGCACCTTGAAAATAACGGAGTTTTCCCTAAACCTTTAAGTGGTGATGAGGAAAAAAAATATTTTATTGCTATGAAAAGTGGGGACAAAAATGCAAAAGATAAGCTGATTGAGCATAATTTAAGGCTTGTTGCTCACATCATTAAAAAATATTATTCCATCACAACCGAACAAGAGGATTTAATTTCCGTCGGGACAATCGGCTTAATTAAGGCAGTAAACACTTTTGACTACGAAAAAGGAAAGTTTTCAACCTACGCAAGCAGATGTATTGAAAATGAAATACTAACGTTACGGCTCTATATTCACAAAAAGTAGAAAATTTAGCTCTTTTAGGCACAAAATCAAGTAAATGGCAGTATTTTTATCGTGCTTCAAGAGCCATGTATGTATTGCAAAGGATATATCACATGAGATTACAGTTTGCTCCGCTCTATGTTTTGACTATAAAACCGATACAAACCCATTTTCTTGTAGATGCTGAGAAATATAGCATTACGTATAATAAAGACAATTTGCCAACAAAAACTTCGGACAAGCTAAAATATTTTAGGTATCAAAAAGGACTAATCCAAAAAGAAGTAGCCGACTTTGCTGATATGGATAGAGGTTCATATAGCAACTTTGAAAGTGCTCACAGAGATTATTACAATAAAGACAAAATATTAAAAATTGCAGAAATTTTAGAAGTCGATGTGACCGACCTTGTAGACGAGTATAATTTGTTTTTATATGATAAACCAGATTTGGCGTTGAAAAATTTACGAAAGTCACAAGGGCTTACTCAAAGTGAGTTTGCAAAAAAATATAATTTGACATTGCACACAGTTAAGGGAATTGAACAGGGTATACAGTTAATGTATAAAAGCACTTGGGAGAAATTATTCAAAAAATTAACAAAATAAATTGATTGAATTAGGAGTGATGACTTATCACATTATAAATGATAACCACATTGATTATATTAGCACCAGCGGTTAGCTCGATTCCCTATGTTCTGTTTTATTTTTTCGATATTTGCTAGGAGTAAGTCTATAGCGGGTTTTAAAACACTTTATATAATAACTAATGTCAAAAAAACCGCAAATCATAGCGACTTCTGTTATAGTTAATTCTGTAGTTTTAAGCAAAATTGCGGATTGCTCTAAACGAAATTGTATTAGATATTTTATAGGAGATGTTTTCAAAATCGTCTTAAAGCATCTTAAACATTCGCTTTCTTTAACATTTGCGCTTGCTGCAATATCTTTTAGCAAAATATTTGAGCTAAAATTCTTTTCAATATAAGATATCATTTTTTTTAATCTACTTAACATTTTCATTTGACTATTATCAAGTTCAAATGTGGAGTTTTTATTTTCTTGTAAAACATCAATTAAAATTCTAGTTAGATTTTCTCGATCAATAAATTCTTGGGCAAAATTATT
This sequence comes from uncultured Oscillospiraceae bacterium, assembly GCA_964370845.1. Lineage (GTDB taxonomy): Bacteria > Bacillota > Clostridia > Oscillospirales > Ruminococcaceae > CAYJLB01. Next base: position 12,107 of record CAYJLB010000033.1, on the reverse strand, counting down.
TTCATGAGAATCTTCAAAAAAAGATGAAATTAACAAATTTGATTGTGGCAATAACATGCTATAACCTAAGCTTGTTTTTAATGTTAGAGGGTATATATACTTTTGAAATAAAATGCTAGAGGTATCGCCATAAATTAGTCTTGGGTGAAAAACGATTGATTTTATAATACAAGGTTCAATGCCCACTCCAGAACCTGAGTGCAACCTGCCTGTATTTATGAAAATACTTTGACCTTTGCTCAATTCAATTTGAGTAAAGTCAATATTAACTTTAAAAGTACCGCTTACTACTAAAATCAACTCAAATTCTTCATGCCAGTGATGCTTAATATACTTGGAATTTAAGTTGTTAGAAGTATAATGGGCAATAGGAAACTCTTGCACACCATGAGGGTGTAACTCTCTATTATTTTCACTTACAGGAAATTTATCTTTCAAAAAAACACTCCTTTGGCGATATTGTCATATTTTACAACTGGTTAGTTATAGATTTTTGATCTTCTTTCTGTTATAATTATACTACATATTTGATTAATTGCAATAGTGGGAGGCTGTGTAAAATGACAGAATTAGAAAAAAGAGATTTAGGTATGTTATATGATGCAAATTTTGACAAAGAGGTTATATCACATTTGGTCAGATGCAAAGATTTATGCCATGAATACAATTTATTAAAACCATCACAAGGTGATGAAAAGTTGGAAATTCTAGAGAAATTATTTGGTTCAATAGGCAATATCTATACAATACAAAGTCCTTTTTGGTGTGATTATGGTTATAACATACAAATTGGCAAAAATTTTTTCGCTAACCATGGTTTAGTAATTTTAGATTGTGCAAAAGTAACTTTTGGCGATAATGTATTTATTGCTCCTAATTGTGGTTTCCACACAGCAGGTCACCCAATTGATGCAACAACTAGGAACAAAGGTCTTGAATTTGCTCATCCAATAACAGTGGGTAATGATGTATGGTTCGGTGCAGGAGTGCAGGTAATGCCCGGCGTTACAATTGGAGATAATGTCGTAATTGGTGCTGGTAGCATAGTTACAAAAGACATACCAAATAATGTTATAGCTGTTGGTAACCCTTGCAAGGTTTTGCGTTCTATCACTGATGAAGATAGAAACAGAGATTATAAGTATGAAAAATAAGATTTTTCATACTTCGGATTTTAGCTTTTCGCCAAGCGGGTGAAACTTTTTCACTTTAAAAACTGGGTGAAAAAGTCGTAAAATCCTAATATAGTGCGGAATGGTCATAAATATTATAAAAAATAATACTAATCTCAAATAAAAATTTCGATTAATATAGTAAATTAAGTTGAAAACACTACAAACTCTCAAGCAAAAAATCGCATAAATCAAAGCTTTTTTCCTTGAATTCTGGTGTGTTTTCTAACTTAATTAACTACAAAAGGAGTAGTACAATGATTTACAATCAGGTAAAAAAAATTGATGCGGATATTTCTGCAATAGGAATTGGAACATGGAATTTTAGTGGTAACTGGGATAATTACGATGAACAAACATGCATTGATATAGTAAAAAAATCTTTTGATTTAGGCATTAATTTATTTGATACAGCACCAGTATACGGATTAGGTCGTTCAGAAACTGTTTTAGGAAAAGCTATTAAAGATATCCCAAGGGAAAAAATAATAATTGCGTCAAAATGTGGACTTACTTGGGATGAAAACAATAATGTTAAAAATAATCTTACTAAAAATAGTATTTTAAAAGAAATTGATGAAACTTTAGCACGTTTGCAAACGGATTATATTGATATATATCAACTACACTGGCCACATTACGATGTGCCACTTGAGGAAACGGCAGAGGCTTTAAACGAACTCCGTGCAAGCGGAAAAATTAGATATGTAGGTCTTTCAAACTATCATAAAGACGACATAGAAAAAATGATGCAACTAACTTCAGTTGATTGTGTACAAGCACTTTATAACCTTTTTGAAAGAAATGCTGCAAATTACCACGGAATTGATTTAGGCTATAAAGTTGAAGATGAAATTCTTCCCCTTGTTGAAGCTGACGGTCAAGCATTTTTGCCATATAGTCCTTTGTTCCAAGGTTTACTTACAGGTGAGTTTGAAAATGGCATTACTTTCTCAAAAGATGACGTTAGAAATGACAATCCAAAATTCAAAGGTGAAAAATTTGAGTTATATAATAGCATCTTAAAAAATTTGAGTAACTTCGCAAAAAAAATTAATAAACCATTAAATCAAATAGCAATTAACTGGCTTGTAAACAATAAAAACGTTACATCAATTATAGCTGGTGTTTCAAATTTGGATCAACTTAATGCAAATGTTGACAGTTTGTCTTGGAACCTTAATGAGGAAATGATGAAGGAAATTGAAGAAATTGTAAAAGAAGTGAAGGATATTTAGTTTAAAAATAAAATAGAGCATTGAAAATTTTCTGTTAAAAACACCGCTAGAGTAGTTTGCGTATTTTACGAGCCTACTTTAGCGGTTTTTTCAAATATATTGAGTTAAAGCACTATAACAATATTAATAATTTTTATTTATTAAACAATATCGAAAGATAAATCTTGCAAATTAGCAATTAAAGAAATAGTATTTTCACCATTTTTCCATGTGAAATTTATTCCAACTTCCGTTTTCTCACAGGACAATTCACCCTCAAAAGCATCGTTTTTACATCTTAACCTAATTAATTCCAGCTGTTTTTTTACAATATCAAGTTTTAATCTTTCCTCTATTTCTTCTAATGATAAATTAGTTCTATTAATTTCTTTATGCCCGTCTTTCCCAGCATTCTTAACTCCTTCATAATCATTTTTCCCGGCAAAAAGATCTAAGTACCAAATTTGCGGTTTTGCAGGCATAAAAAGCTGTATAGCACGAGCTAGTAACATTTTTCTACAATCTTCACCTAAAGCACTGTAGTAAGTGGCATTCACTTGATAATACATATTTTTTTGACCATGTAAATTCTTAACATATCCACCACGAGAAACTACAATATCAATCAATTTATTTATTTTTTCTTCATTCAAAATTCCTTTTAAGTCTAATAGAGGAATTCCATCGTGACAGCCAAGCATATTTACAACATTCATTTTTTTATTAACAATTTCATTTGCCCAATCTACTAAGTGGGTAGCATCTTTGCTTTCAAAAGCATCAATAATCAATCCCGGTAGGAAAAAATCATAAGTCATATATCCTTTATCTGATATAGCTTCATGAATTTTTTCTTCATAACATGCGTGAATTTCAGGTAACAATGTTAAATCGTATTTATCTGCTAAATCTTTTACTTTTTGTAGTACATCAAAAGTTTGAGGTTGATTTAAAAAATTCTTCTCTCCAACTTCTTTTGAACCATAGGCAAAAGCGTCAAGCCTTATGATTTTTCCACCATAACTTGCTAATTTTTCTAAAGTATCCTCGTAAAATTCCCACACTAAAGGAGATTTTATATTTAAGTCCATTTGTCCTAAATATTTCACATCACTTTCAAGGAATTCAATTATTTTCTCATCATAAAATCTTTCTAAATCCAATTTTTGGGGAACAATTCCCTCGTCTAGCTGTTTTTCAATGCTTTCAATTAATTTAACAGCAGAATTGTATTGTATATCAATCAACTCCATCAAATCTTGTGGAGTTAATTTTTTATAGTGAATTTTTTGATAAAAAGTATTCCAATAAGGAATTTTTTCTCCGTCAGGCATTTTAACCATTAAAATAGGAAGTCCAACCTTTCGGAAAAACATATCTTTAATCAGCTCTTTTTGGGGTTGAATATAGCCTTCTTCGGTCATTTCACCATTATTTTCCCAGAATTTATTCCAGTTAATAAAAAAGTCAGCATATTTTGACTTTTGTCCATTTTTAACTAAATCGCGAAATTGCGGTGACAAAACAGAAGCATGATTTAATATAAAATCTAACTTTAAATCAATGTTTAATTTTTTCAGTTCTAGCAAATCTTCCCTAGTAGCAAAAGTTTCATCTAAATTATAATCAATAACTGAAAATCCCCTATCCAAATCAGTATTAAATAAACTAGGTAAAATATAAAATGAGCCAAATACCTCTTTAAATTCATCTTTTTTAAGTAGTGAAATTATATCCTTCAAAGTACCTCCCATACTGTTTGGGTAGGCATTTAACATTGGTTTTTTATCCATTCTTACACCTCTTTAATATTCATCACTTTTTTGAATTGTTCATAACTTAAAAATTCCCCTGATTTTGACATAATAATATCCGATTTATGGGCATTCTTAGTTAGTAAATTTTGCTCAATTGAAAGGACTAACTCAATAAATGGACTGTCGATTTCATCAGTTTCACGATTTCTAGCACGTCTATGCTCTTTTGTTTCTAAAGGAGTGCTGTTTAATAAAACTCCTACTGCAACTCCATTAATAAATTCACTATTTCCGTGAGTCCATTCTATTATCAAAACTTCTACATCAGAAAAATCAACTTCATCATACCATAAATCAGTGTCGTTTCTTCCAAGTCTTCTTAGTAAAAATTTATTCTCATTATTTTTAAATTGTGCTAAAACTTCATTAAACTCATCATAACATTGTTCATTGTTAGTTCCTAAATAGCTTTCTAAACCTTTTTTTGCTCCATTATAATAATGTTCAAACCAATGATATTTTTCTTTATGGATTGGGTTTGAATCTTCGTTGTTTTTTTGCAAATCATAAATTATATCAAAACGCTCTTTAGTGTATTCTCCACTTTTTACAAGCTCTCTTAAAGCAAATTTTCTCATAACACTTAAACGTTCAGCATCGTTATATATAGGTATTCTTTGAGGGTAATTATCTCCTGAAAGAACATATGAATTCACACCATTTTCTTTTAAATAATAGGACAAAATTCCCGCTATCCCTGTTTTACCTACACCCGAACCTCCGCAGATTGAAATTACTAATTTCTCATCTTTTACACTTGCTTTTTCACTGATTTTTTCCATAAGTTTTGGAAATAGGATATTGGCATTTTCGTAATGACCCTTGCA
>CAYJLB010000033.1:0-7019 GCA_964370845.1 uncultured Oscillospiraceae bacterium | reverse complement strand
CCGGTGAATCTCCGCAAGATATATTGTAATCTTCTTGTGGAATAATAAACTTATTTACTTTACTCCAATTTTTCATAATTTTGTAAACTCCTTACTTTAATATTTAAGATAAACCTAAGCATGTTATTGTATGTTTCTCGCTAATTCAACTTGAAAAAAAGGGATTTATGTGATATAATGATATATAGTAAATTAAGTTGTAAACACTAACAGCTCTCAAGCAAAAAAACGCATAAATCAAAGCTTTTTTTACTTGATTTCTGATGTGTTTTCTAACTTTATTAACTATACAAGTTGAAGTGAGGTGACTTAATTGATACGATTACAGGATATTGCTGAAAAGGCTGGTGTGAGTAGAACTACCGTTTCAAATGTTTTATATGGTAAAACTTCAAAAGTTTCTAAAGAAACAATTGAAAAAGTAACTAAACTTCTTGACGAAACAGGATATGTACAAAATTTAGGTTCTTTAATTCTTACAAAACACCAATCTAATATTGTAGGTCTAGTTATTTGGGCGGAAGAAAATCATGGGATAAATATTTTAACCGACCCTTTTGTAACCGAATTTTTGGCCTCCTTTCAACAAGAAGCACATGAAAACGGTTATTACGTTATGATAATTAAAACTAAGTCAATCGATGAACTCACAAAAATAATAAACAGATGTTTTTTAGATGGTTTGGTTTTCATCGGATTCGAAGGAGAACATTACTATCAACTGGATGAAAAAATTAGCAAAAGTATAGTATTAGTAGATGCTTATCCAAACGACACATATAACTTTCACAATATTGGTATAGATGATTTTGGTGGTGGCTTTTTAGCTGGAAAATATCTATTTGAACAAGGACATAATAATGCTATTTATTTAGCAGAACATCAAGTTAATTCTGATTACCAAAGGTGGCTAGGTTTTAAAAAAGCTCTTTCTATATCTGATTTTGACATTGAAAAAAGATTCTTACTTTTGCCAGAATCTCTTGATGAAAGAAAAGAATTCTATAAAAACAATATAGGGAAATTTTTAGATGCAAGATCTGTTTTTTGTTCTTGTGACTATATTGGAATAGAGTTGATAAACTGTTTAAATGACTATGGAATAATTGTACCCGATGCTGTTTCCATTATTGGTTTTGATGATAGCATATATTGTAACTTATCAAGGCCAAAACTCACCACAATAAAGCAAGATGTAAAAGAAAAAGCAATACTTTCTTTTCGACGTTTGTTGTCAATTATGAATAACCAACCTGTTGAAAATTTATGCGTAAGAAGCCCTGTGGAATTGGTGTTAAGAGATTCTGTAAAAAAAATACTATAAAAATATGTGTAACAAAACTTAGTTCAGTTTTGTCGCACATATTTTTAATTTACGATATTATTTCTTTAAAATAAATGCTTCATATGGATTTAAAGTATATTTTTCACTATAGCAATTTTTATTATAGTTGGAAATTAATACTTTTCCTAAAAATTCTTCAGGAATTTCAATGTCTACATTTTCTTTAGTAAAATTGCAGACAACTAAACATTCGTTACCATCAAATTTTCTAATATAGCTAAAAATTTTGTCCGATTTATCAAGATAGGGAGTGAAATTTCCATAAACTAATTCCTCGTTTGACTTTCTAACTTTTATCATATCTTTATAATAACATAAAATAGAATTTTTATCAAGATATTGTTTTTTTACATTTATTTTTTCAAAATTTTTATTCATTTTCATCCAAGGCGTTCCTTTTGTAAAACCAGCATTTTCGCTATCATCCCAATGAAAAGGAGTCCTTGAATTATCCCTTGCTCGAAGTTTTAAACATTCTAACATTTCCTCTTTTGAAATCAACCCTTCGCTTGTATATTGATGATAAAATTGTAAAGATTCAATGTCTTTATAATCATTAATATCATCAAAATAAGCGTTTGTCATTCCTATTTCTTCGCCTTGGAAAATATATGGTGTTCCTTGTAAGGACAAATTCAGAGTCGCAAGCATTTTCGCTGATACTTCTCGATATTCTTCACTGTCATCACCAAAACGTGATAAACTCCTTGGTTGGTCATGATTTCCTAAATATATACTATTCCATGCTTTTCCTTCAAGGTTGATTTGCCAGTTTGATATAATTTTCTTAAACTCTGAAAAATCATATCTATTTGTAGTGAATTTTCCAAGTTTTCCATTTCCTATTTCAATATGTTCAAATTGGAAAACCATATTAAGTTCACTTCCATCTACATTGGCATATTTTTGAGCTTCTTGAATAGTAACTCCTGCTGTTTCTCCAACAGTCATCAAATCGTATTTAGACAATACTTCTTTATTCATTTCTTGCAGATATTCATGCACCCTAGGTCCGTTCATACAACTTTCGCCAATATCTCCATATAATCCATCGCTACTAACTTTTCCATCTTTAAATGATTGGTCTTTGGAAATTAGGCTGATAACGTCCATTCTAAATCCGTCCACGCCCATTTCACACCAATAATTCATCATATCATAAATTTCTTTACGAAGTTTTTCATTTTCCCAGTTTAAATCCACTTGTTTTTTTGAAAAAAGGTGCATATAGTACATTCCGGTATTCTCGTCATACTCCCAAACTGAACCGCCAAAAATTCCTCCCCAGTTATTAGGTTCTTTTCCGTCTTTAGGCTCTTTCCAAATATAATAATCTCTGTACGGGTTGTCTTTAGATTTTTTGCTTTCAATAAACCACTTGTGCTCATCGGAAGAATGGTTTACAACTAAATCCAACAATACCTTTATACCCTTTTCATGAGCTTTGTTTAGCAAAGTTTTGTAGTCTTGTAAATCACCATAAATACTATTAATATTACGATAATCTGATATATCATAACCATTATCGTCTAAAGGAGAATCTAACATAGGAGAAATCCATAATACATCAACTCCTAATTCCTTTAAATAGTCAAGTTTTTCTATAATACCCTTTATGTCACCAATCCCATCGTTATTTGTATCATAAAAGCTTTGCGGGTAAATTTGATAAACCACACTTTCTTTCCACCATGTTTTATTCATTGTAAAATTTTCCTTCCTAATTTCTCTATTTTATATTTTTTTATAAAAGTTGAACCAAAGTTGTTACACTTTGATTCAACTCATTAATTTTTATTACTTTACAGCACCAGCCACAACACCATCTCGTATAAATTTTTGTGCAAAAATGTATACGATTATTATTGGGATTAATACCATTAAATATGACGCAAACGCCAAGTTGTAATCAACTGAAAATTGTGATTTAAATACATATTGTGCTAATTGTAACGTATGATCTTTTTCATCTGACAATAATACTAAAGGCATTTGGAAGTCATTCCATGTCCACATAAATGAAAGTATCGCAACCGTTGCAGTAGTAGGTTTTAATATTGGAAAAACTATTTGATAAAAAGTCCTAAGTACTGACGCACCATCAATTTTAGCAGCCTCTTCTAAAGCTTTAGGGGTAGTTTTAATTGCTGAGGAATATAAAAATGTATTCATAGGAAGTCCTAAAACAATGTATAGAAACGTTATTCCGCCTAAATTATCAAGGTTAAATGTATCAGCTTGAATTACTAAAGGAAGCATGATTACACTAAAAGGAATAAACATTGCGCTTACGAAAATATAATACACGATTTTGAATATTTTGCTCTTTTCTCTACATCTTACTATTGCATATGCAACAAATGAGTGAATTAATAATGTGAATATTAGATTAATCGCAGTAATAAATAAGGTGTTGAAAAATTTTCTTAAATAATCTGTTTCAATAAAAGCATTTACATAGTTTTCAAAATGTAAACTAGTTGGCAATGCTAACACATTGTCGAGTTGGTCAGGTGATTTTATTGATATCATAAACGCTTTGTATAGAGGAAGTAATATACAAATAATTATTCCTATTGTCAACAAAATAGTAACTGGTATATTGTATTGTTTACGCATAATATTTCTTCTCCCTTCTCTCTAATACTCTTAGCTGGATTATTGAAATTATAGCAACGATTAAAAACAAGATTACAGCATTAGCGGATTGATATGCAAATTGTCCGCCGCCAAAACCACGTTTATAAATTAATACTGAAATTGAAGTGGTAGCAGTTCCAGGTCCACCATCGGTTAGAGCCATAATTTGGTCATAAATCATTAAATAACCTTTTGCTGATAAAACCATATTAATAGTGAATGAAGGAGCTAGAAGAGGAAATGTTATCTTCATAAATCTTTTAATTCCAATAGCTCCATCTATATCAGCAGCCTCGTAAACCTCACCATTTATAGATTGTAAACCTGCAAGATAAATAAGGGTATTAAATGCACAAGATGTCCAAACAGTTACTATAATAATTCCCCAAATCGCATTATTGGTTCCCAAAATATTTACGCTTAAAGCATCAATGCCGAAAAATTTGCCTAATTCAGGAAGTAGATTTGCGAAAATAAAGTTAAAAATAAAACTTACTATCAAATTTCCAAGCATATAAGGCAAGAAATACAAAGCCTTAATAGTATTTTTAAACTTAATTTTTGCATTTAAACCACAAGTTAATATTAAACTAACAAAGTTTACCAAAAAAGTTGTGATAATTGCAAAAACAAAGGTGAAAATATATGCTTCATGAGTACTTGGGTCACCAGCAACTTGTATATAATTTCTAAGTCCTACTAAATCCCAATCCCCGTAACCTTTCCAATTGGTAAAGCTATAAAACACACCTTGAAAAAATGGGATTGTATGAAAAGTTATAAAAAGAACCGCCATTACTAAAACTACTATATAAAAAATAGGTTCTATCTTTGTTTTTTTCATAATTATAAACATTCCTTTCGTATTTAATTGAAAAGCTTTTTCACCTTAGATGAAAAAGCTTTTCCAACTTAAATAGTAAATTATTAATCTAAGTTTACTGCGTCAAATTTACTATCAATATCTTTAATAGTCACGGATACATTGTCCTCTACTCCATTTGTAAAATTCAACCCAAATTCACTTAAAGCAGCAGATAATTCAAATCCATTTGGATAGTAGTGGTCAGAGAAATTTGCTACTCGACCAGTTTCAATTATAGCTTGTGCATTAACTACAGAAGGGTCGCTTTGCTCAACACCTTTTACTGAAGAAAAAGCAAATTGATCATCAATATATCTTTGTGATTGTTCTGCTTCCATCATAAAAGCAACAAAATCTTTAGCTACTGCGTTAACTTCTTCGTTTGTGTCAGAAATAGCAAGTAGAACGTCTACACCTGAAGTAATTGTATTTTCTTCTGCTACATTAGATGCTGGAATTGCAAACATATCAATGTTAACATCTGGGTTAGCTGCTTTGATTTGGTTAATAGCCCAGTTTCCATTTATAAGCATTGCACCTTCGCCATTTGCAAGCATTTTGTTTCCGTCATCATAAGATGTTCCCATAAAATCATTTTGCGCATAGCCTAGAAGTTCTTCATATTTTTCTAGAATTTCTTCATGAGTTCCTTCGAATTTAACTTCATTAGCTTTTCTTTGATCATAAAAAGCAGAGTCAATTAATGTGCCTGTCATACTATTCCAAGGAGCAAGGGAAGTCCATAAATCCTTAAATGTAAAGATAAAAGGATTAACTCCAGCAGCTTCTAAAGTTTGAGCAGCAGCAATTAGTTCGTCCCAAGTTTGAGGAACGCTAATTCCGTTTTCAGCAAAAATATCTACATTATAAATAATTCCTGAAGCATTTGTAGCATAAGGTACACCATAAACTGTTTCTTCTTTATTTTCATTTCTGTCATAAACCATTTGAACATATTCTTCATTCAAAGTACTTATGTAAGACTCATTACTTAAATCAAGCAATTGTCCTGTTGATTGAACTTCAGTAAATTCAGCGCTTCCACCCATTGCAATAATTTCAGGCAAATCGTCTTTTGTCATTCTTGTTTTCAAAACTGTACCTGCATCAGCTGGTGCAACTAAAGATATTTTAATAGCAGGATCAGTTGCATTGAATTCATCAACTAAAGTTTGTAGAATGTCGAAATTTTCCGATTTTGTTGAGAAAAATTCGATTTCATTTACATTTCCTTCTCCTGAACAAGCAGTTGTCGCCAACAGCATAGACGTTGCCAAGATAGACGCAATAATTTTTTTCATTTTCATAATTATTTCTCCTTAAGTTTCTTAAATTTTAAATTTTAGTATGATGTTATTATAATTCAAGAAAATTCTTTTGTCAATAAGTTTCATACGAAACTTATAAAATCGATAAATTAATTTGATGTATTTGCATATATTATACAAAATGAGTGATATTTTTAAGAAAATTAAAGAAAAATCAGGTGTGAATTTTACTTATTCACATAACTACTATCAAAAATGAGTAGTTTTTTAGTTTCATAAGAAACCTAAACTATAAATTTAGTAGGTAATATTAAGCTGAATTATATTAAATCAAAGATAATTATCAATACTTTGATGTTAAAAACATGATTTCTTAAAAATGTAGTGAAATAGATTCTTTTATAGCAAAAGAACTTCAGTTTTAAAACCTATAATGGCACAGAAATAACTTTATCAAGGCTTGAGAATAGTGTAATGATATAACTACAAGTATTTAAGTTAAAAACAAAGGAATATCCCTCCTATGAACTATTCACAGGAGGAATATTTCTTTCAGTAATTCGAATAATTTCATCAATAAGTAAATTTGATTTATTTTTAGAAAAACCAAAGGAGTTCACTTTTTTTACAACTGACTCAGCATGAATCACAGCAATTTTTCGTTTCAGTTCGTTGCTAGCTTCAATGGTTTTAGGAAAATGCATAATAATATTCATAAACTCCCCCTTTATAAAAAATTTTATGTTGTATCTCTTGTCCTTTATTCGAAAAAACTTATCTACAGTTACTTAAATTAGAAAATGCATACTATAGTAAATACCAATTTCTAACATTCATTAATTATCGCAGGGTCAAAAGGGTCAATAATTATAGCAGTAGAATTATCGTCACTATCGTCCCT
>CAYJLB010000032.1:0-22644 GCA_964370845.1 uncultured Oscillospiraceae bacterium | reverse complement strand
TTGACTGCCCAGGACATGCTGACTACGTTAAAAACATGATCACTGGTGCTGCTCAAATGGACGGTGCTATCCTTGTTTGTGCTGCTTCAGACGGACCTATGGCTCAAACTAGAGAACACATTCTTCTTGCTCGTCAAGTAGGTGTTCCAGCAATCGTTGTTTTCATGAACAAAGCTGACCAAGTAGACGATCCAGAATTACTAGAACTAGTAGAAATGGACATCAGAGAACTACTTGACAAATACGATTTCCCTGGTGATGATACTCCAATCATCAAAGGTTCAGCTCTTCAAGCTATCGAAGCTCCAGAAGATATTGCTGACCCAGCTTACGCTTCAATCCTTGAACTAATGGCTGCAGTTGACGATTACATCCCAACTCCAGAAAGAAAAGCTGACCTTCCATTCCTAATGCCTGTAGAAGACGTATTCACTATCACTGGTCGTGGTACTGTTGCTACTGGTAGAGTTGAAAGAGGACAAATCAAGCTTAACGAAGAAATCGAAATCGTTGGTCTTAAAGAAGAATCTTCAAAAACTGTTATCACAGGTATTGAAATGTTCAGAAAACTTCTTGACTACGCTGAAGCAGGAGATAACATCGGTGCTCTACTTCGTGGTGTTCAACGTTCTGACATCGAAAGAGGACAAGTTCTTTCAAAACCAGGTTCAATCAAACCTTTAACTAAATTCGTTGGTCAAGTATACGTTCTTAAGAAAGAAGAAGGCGGACGTCACACTCCTTTCTTTGACAACTACAGACCACAATTCTACTTCAGAACTACTGACGTAACTGGCGTTATCAAACTTCCTGATGGAAAAGAAATGTGTATGCCTGGTGATAACGTAGAAATCAAAGTAGACCTTATCACTCCTATCGCAATCGAAGAAGGTCTTCGTTTTGCAATTCGTGAAGGTGGACGTACTGTAGGTTCAGGCGTTGTATCTTCTTGCGAAAAATAATTAAATACTTGTTATTTATTCAACCCTCACAGTTTTTCTGTGAGGGTTGTTTTTTTGCATAAAAAATAGTCTTGAATGTTACACAAAATAGAAATTCTATTTTGTAGTAATAGTCAAGACTATTCCCTATTATACAAATATGAGTGCGGGCAAGAGTCAAGCGTCACGCTTGAAAAAACAGCGAGAAAAAATTATCTCATAAACACAATCCGACCTCGCGGGCAGAATTTCTCCTATTTTAATACAAAACAACGCGGGCAAACGCACATAATTTACATTATTGGTGAGAATAGTCGCAAAATTTTACCGAGAATTCTCTTGTTTAGTGGCAAGGCTTTGTACTTTTTATAAGTCATATCTTCACTCACTAAAAGCATGTCAAGATATTCTTTCTTAAGTTCTCCTACACATTTTGACTTGTACATGAAAACACCATTTTCAAAATGCAAATAAAAACTTCTAAAGTCAAAGTTTGTTGTACCTACAATTCCTAAAGTATCGTCCGCAACGACAGTTTTTGAATGAATAAAACCAGGTTTGTACTCGTAAATTTTAACTCCAGCTTTAAGTAGTGCTGGATAATTTGAACGTGTAACAACGTGAACATATACTTTATCAGGAATTCTTGGTGTCATAATTCGCACATCAATACCACTTTTTGCAGCTAAACCCAAAGCGGTAATCATTTCATTGTCTAACACTAGGTAAGGCGTTGTGATGTAAACGTACTTGGTAGCATTGTTAATTATGTTCATATAGGAAAGTTCACCAGTTAAATGCCCGCTTATAGGGCTGTCACCAAAGGGTTGAACGTAGCCATCGTCCTCATACCTCTTTTTGCAAAGGAAAGAAGTGTAGTCCATTTCTTCCTCAGTGGTGTTTTCAAGATAGTACCAAAGTTGTAAAAACATTACTGTAATTGCGGAAACTGCCTCGCCTTTGAGCAATACAGAAGAATCCTTCCAAAGTCCAAATCGTGTGACAACATTAATGTATTCGTCGGCTAGATTAATTCCTCCTGCAAAGCCTACATGACCGTCAATAACTGTGATTTTTCTATGGTCACGATAGTTCAAAAAGCTGTCCAATGACGCATGGAAAGGGTTAAAAATATGAGCTTTTATCCCAAATCTAGCAAGTTTTTTTGGGTAGTCTTTAGGAAGTAAGCTAATTGTCCCTAAATCATCATAAATAATTCGAACATCAACACCTTCGGCAGCCTTCTCCTTAAGTATTTCTAGGACTGAGTCCCACATTACACCTTCCTCAATAATAAAATATTCAAGGAAAATAAAGTTTTTGGCCTTTCGTAATTCTTCCAATAAAGCTTCGTGAAAAACTTCACCAGTCTTTAAAAAAGCAGTTTTTGTTCCCTTGTAAAGTGGAACGTTTGCGGTTTGATAAATATAGGAAAATTGCTTAGATACATTTTTATCAAGGTTTTCAACTTCCTTAAAAATCTTGTCGTTTAAAGGTATAATTTCTGCCATTTTTGTAAAGGAAGCAACCAGTTTATTTACAATTCGGTTTGATAATTTCTTCTTCCCAAAAATAAAATACAATGGCGCTCCAAAGAGTGGCATAACCAAAATTGGAACAATCCAAGCTATTTTATAAGACGGATTTGAACTATCGTTTATAATTATAACCACCAAAATTAATGATATTAAAATCATGACAGCTGTGAGAGCTGCAAAACTGATTAAATCAGTAAAAAACGTAAAAAATCCCCAAAATACTAGTGCAAGTTGAAATAGAATTAGATAACAAGTAATCGCCAGTCGCCCCGAAAGAAGTTTAAACAATTTTCTCATAAAGCATCCTACCTTTTTAGTTATTTAATTTTTGTAATCGAAATCTTAATTATTTATTCTCCATTTACCTTTTTTATATCTATAAAGTCCAGTTAATGCTGTGATAAACCAAGTTAGACCGCTTGTGAAGAATGCACCCACTAAGCCTAAATCGAATATGTATGTGAGCAAAATTCCAAATAATACACGTCCAACTAATTCCGCAAGACCGTTTAAGAAAGCGTAAATATTGTCGCCTACTCCATTTAAAATGCCCCTTGTTAAGTAAATTATTCCAAGTGGAAGGAAAAAGCTACTTGTTATTTTTAAGGCATTTGCTCCGATGTCAATTACTGTTTGGTCATCGACGAAAATTCGCATGATTTGGTCACCGAAAATAAATATTACAGGTATAATTAAAATTGTATAGGTAATTAAGATATAATTTCCGTATTTGAAGCCGATGAAAATTCTGTCTTTTGCCCTTGCTCCAATATTTTGTCCGCAATAAACTGCTAAAGTTGTCATAAGTGCGGCATATGGTTGGGAAATAATGTTTTCAACCTTATTAACAGCTGTGTAAGCAGCCACTGCGTCCTCTCCAAACCCGTTTACAATAACTTGTAAGGCGATTACTGAAAAGGATATTAAGCTGTATTGTGCTGCAATTGGAAGCCCTGTCTTAATGCATTTATAAATCAAAGCTCTTTCCCAAATTGCATTTTCTTTTGTAACTTTAAAATATGGATTTGATTTTAATGCATAAATTGTAACACCAACTGCTGCGACAAATTGTGCTGTAACTGTGGCAAGAGCGGCACCTGCAACGCCCATATTGAACCCTAAAATAAATAAGAAGTCAAGTCCGATATTTATCGAAGCAGAAACAATCAAGAAAATTAGGGGCGTACGAGAGTCACCCAAAGCACGAAGCATTTCAGCAACAGTGTTATACATTGTAATAACAACAATACCAGCGGCGGAAATCTGCATATATGTTGTTGCATCAGCAATAATAGCATCAGGAGTGTTAAGCAAAACCAAAAGTGGTCGTGACAATAAAATTGTTACAACAGTCATAACTGCGGAAATAGCTAATGCCAAAGTAAATCCGTTTGCAATGCTTTTTTTTACCATTTTTTCGTTTCCAGCGCCAAAAAATTGGGAAACAATAATCCCTATGCCAATAGAAATACCAATGCAAATTGAGAAAATTAAAAAGGTAAGTGAACCGGTTGAACCAACAGCGGCAAAAGCATCTTTACCAACATATTGCCCAACAATTACTGAGTCAGTTATTGCATAAACTTGTTGAAACAAATTTCCCGCCAAAATAGGAAGTGCGAATTTTAAAATTAGTTTTAGCGGGTTTCCGCTTGTTAGTTTGTTAATATTAGCCATAAAATTTTAATTACCTCATAATCTAGTTGAATTTTCATCTTTGAAACTAAGTCAATTATACCTTAATAAATGTTAAATTGCAATAGGAAAGAGAAGTATATTTAGTTTCTAAGAGGATAAATTAGTAAAGATTTAATTTATTTTTTTAGCAAGTATAAATGATACTCTTTTATTGTGAAAATAGGTTGTACAACATAAAAGTTATTGACAATAAATGTTAAAAATGTTAAGATAATATTAAATGTATTTTAAAAGGAGAATTAAGTTTGTGAAAAAAATAAAAAATAAAGGTTTTACAATGGTGGAACTAATTATTGTCATTGCAATTATTGCAATTTTAGCTGCAATTTTAGCACCACAATATCTAAGATTTGTTGAAGATGCGCGAAAGACAAGTGACTTGCAGATTGCAGCTTCTTACATTGATGCTGTTCAAGTTCTTACAATTGATAGGAATATAGGTACTCACACTGCGACAAATGAGTGGTTTGCTTTTAAATGGGGGAAATCTACTGGACCAAGTGGTGGAATGAATGCACATATGGGTGTTGCTACTGTAGATGCAAACGGAATACCTAATGGATACGATACTGGTAAACGAGATGCTGTATTACAAAATGAGGTTGGAAGAATATTGGGTTGGGCAGATAGCGCTGGAAATTTAGACCCAACTTCTATCCCAGAACAGCAGTCGAGTGCGGCTCAAAAGCAAACCTTATGGTTTTACTTGAACCTTCGTACTGGAGAAATTTATATTGATGGTGATAGTTCTATATGGGTAAGTGAAATTGGTCTTAATTATCCACTCACAACATAAAAATATTATAAAGGACGGAATAACTATGAACAAGAAACCTAGCTTTTTCAATGACAAAATTATTGTTGGTTGTATGAGATTGAACCAACTATCGCAAACAGAGGCTAACGATTATATTGATAGTGCTTTGGAGCAAGAAATTACTTTTTTTGACCACGCTGACGTTTATGGAGCGGGGAAATGTGAAGAAATATTCGGGGAATATTTAACTCAAAACAAAGGGGTTAGAGAGAAGATTACTTTGCAATCTAAAGTAGGAATTAAACCTGGAATTTCCTTTGATTTTTCTTATGAGCATATTGTAAACTCTGTTGAAAATTCATTAAAAAGATTGAAAACAGATAGACTTGATGCAATGTTATTACATCGTCCTGACGCATTATATGAACCTGAAGAAATTGCAAAGGCTTTTGATAAGCTTTCAAAAGATGGGAAAGTTTTAAACTTTGGTGTTTCTAATCAAAATCCTATGCAAATCGAATTTTTGAAAAAGTATATAAATGTTCCAATTTACGCTAATCAACTTCAATTTAGCATAATGCACGCTGGCATGGTTACAAGCGGAACTCAAAGTAATATGGTTACTGATGCGGGAATTGCTCGTGATGGCTATGTTTTGGATTATTCAAGATTAAATGAGATTACAATTCAAGCGTGGAGTCCACTTCAACACGGATTTTTCGGTGGAACTTTTATTGGAAATGACCAGTTCCCTGAGTTAAATGCTTGTTTAAAGGAAATTGGAGATAAATATAATGTTTCTCTTGCTACAATTGCCTCGGCGTGGATTTTAAGACATCCAGCTAAGATGCAAGTCATTAGCGGAAGTATTAACAAAGTTCATTTTAAAGAGGTTGCTGACGGAAAAGACATCACTCTTACTCGTGAAGAATGGTACAGAATTTACCTTGCTGCGGGACATATTTTACCTTAAAAATAAAGGTGTGACGAAACTAAAATAAGTTTCGTCACACCTTCTTTTATATTAAACCAATAGTTTTTCCAATATCTTCATTTATGCACAAGGAACGTTTTGCAATCTCTTTTGGGCATTGAGAATAATCTAAATTCACACTAACATAAAAAGCATTTTCGTTATCATATGTCATCTGCCAAAATGGATATTTTATTATGGAGGGAGTGTTTAAACCTATTCCAAGGTCGAGGAAAAGAACTTTTTCTTTACGGTTTGTAACTATAAACTTTTCGTAGTTTTTCATAGCATTATCCCAACCAAAATCTTGTACAAATGTGTGGTCTTTTCGCAAATTTGTAGTCATTGGCTCTTTACAAATCGGACAAAGTGGAATTAATTCCTTAGGAATTTTCATATCCTTTTGTTCATTTATCATCGCTAAAACATTATCTTCATTGTCATAAGTTTTTTTGTGACAAGGTTTTGAACATTGCCATAAACCATAATCTCCTTGAGTGTAAAACAGCCTTTTTTTGTCGAAACCACTCTTTTGAAATAAATGGTCAACATTTGTTGTTATAACAAAATAATTTTTCTCTTGCACAAGCTTTTTTAAATCATCATAGGTGGAATTTACATCAGTTTTGTATCGGTTATAATAAATGTGTCTACTCCAATAAGCAAAGTGTTCTTCCAAAGTTTTATAGGGGAAAAATCCTGCTGAATACATATCAGAAAGCCTGTATTTTTCTATAAAATCTGGGAAATATTTTTCAAATCGCTCACCGCTATAAGTTAAACCAGCAGAGGTGGAAAGTCCCGAACCAGCACCAATAATTATAGTATCAAAGTCATTGATTACTTTTTTAAACTTATCTATTTGTTCCAAGTAACTTTCGCTAGAACTTGGAATTTTCTTTTTTAAAAACATTGATTACACCTTAATTCACTTTCATTTTCTTTTATTATACACTTAATTAATGAACTAATCAAGCGGACTTGTTTTATTTATTTAAATATGATAATTGAAAATGTTAAAATAAATAAAGCCTATCTTGACATATATTTTTTTTCTTGCTATAATAATACCACACCCTAGTGGGGTGTAAAAATTTGGTAGAAAGGATTTGACTATGCAACAAAAACAACAATTTAATATTACGGGAATGACTTGTTCTGCCTGTTCTTCTCATGTTGACTCCGCTGTATCTAAATTATCCGGTGTTAATAAGGTTAATGTTCAACTTTTATCCAATAGTATGTTAGTTGAGTTTGACGATGAAGTTATAAGCAGTAAAGAGATTTGTGAAGCTACTACAAAAGCTGGTTATCCTACTTCGGAAAAAGTAAAATCTGCTACAAAAAACGATACTGTTAATGATAAAATTCAAGATGAAAGCAAAGTTATGAAATTTCGTTTGTTTGTTTCCTTTGGATTTTTAATTCCGCTTATGTATATTTCAATGGGACCTATGGTGGGACTTCCTATTTTCGATTTGTTTGTAGGGGATAAAAATGCAATTATAAACGCTTTTACTCAGTTTTTGTTATGTTTACCTATTTTATTTGTAAATCGAAATTATTTTATAGTAGGTCTTAAAAAACTTGTAACGAGAAAACCTAATATGGATTCACTTATTGCGGTAGGTTCGGGAGCTTCTTTTTTATATGGTATAATGGCAATTTATATGATTACTTATGGTCAAAATCATGATTTACCACATATGGTTCATTTGTATATGCACGATATTTATTTTGAATCTGCTGCTACTATACTTACTTTAATTACTCTTGGGAAATTTTTTGAATCTCGTTCAAAAGGAAAAACTACCGAAGCCATAAAAAAACTTATGGATTTAGCTCCTAAAACTGCAATTAGGTTAGTTGGGGACATTGAAGAAGAAGTTCCTGTAGAGGAAATTGCAATTAATGATATTCTTGTCATAAAGCCAGGAAGCAAAGCACCTGTTGACGGTGTTGTTATAAAAGGTTATTCAGCAATGGACGAATCTGCATTGACTGGTGAGAGTATTCCAGTTGAAAAACAAGTTGGAGATAAAATTTTATCAGCAAGCACAAATGGAACTGGAATTTTGCAAATTAAAGCTACAAAAGTCGGTGAAAATAGCACAATTTCTCAAATTATAAAGCTTGTTGAAGA
Organism: uncultured Oscillospiraceae bacterium; assembly: GCA_964370845.1. Classification (GTDB taxonomy): domain Bacteria; phylum Bacillota; class Clostridia; order Oscillospirales; family Ruminococcaceae; genus CAYJLB01. The sequence continues at coordinate 14,594 of CAYJLB010000032.1, read as the reverse complement.
AGCGGGAAATAGCAAAGCTCCTATATCGAAACTTGCTGATAAAGTGAGTGGTATTTTTGTTCCCGTTGTAATGGGGATTTCGTTAGCGTCATTTATTTATTGGTTTTTTATTGCTGGACAAGATTTTTCCTTTTCAATTTCCATTGCAATTGCGGTGCTTGTAATTTCTTGCCCTTGTGCATTAGGGCTTGCGACTCCTGTTGCTATTATGGTGGGAACTGGCGTAGGTGCTTCAAATGGAATACTAATCAAATCGGGGGAAGCCCTTGAAATTGCTCATCATATAGATACTGTAGTTTTAGATAAAACGGGAACTATCACCGAGGGAAAACCAAAAGTAACAGATATTTTTACTACTGACGGATTTTCAAAAGAGTATTTGCTTGAAAAAGCATATTCAATTGAACGATTTTCTGAACATCCTTTAGCCTCTGCAATTAATGAATATGTGAAAAATATGAATTTTGCACCTTCCGAAGTGTTGGATTACAAAGCTTTACCAGGAAAAGGTATTGTTGGTAATATTCAGGGTAAAAACATTTTAGCTGGAAATTTAAAGCTTTTAGAAGAATATAATTTGAAAAGTGACTGGGTAGAAAAGAAGTCTATTTCCTTAGCCGATGAGGGGAAAACACCTTTATTCTTTTGTGAGGATAAAAAAGTAATGGGTGTTGTTGCAGTTGCCGATACGGTAAAACCTACAAGCAAAGAAGCTATTTCTTTGCTTAGAGAAATGAAGTTAGATGTGATAATGCTAACTGGCGATAATCAACGGACAGCCACAGCTATTGCAAAACAAATAGATACAACAGATGTAATTTCTGATGTACTGCCACAAGATAAAGAAGCTGTTGTGAGAAAACTTCAAGAGCAAGGGAAAAAAGTTGCCATGGTTGGGGACGGAATAAATGATGCTCCAGCTTTAGCACGGGCAGATGTTGGAATTGCAATTGGCGCTGGAATGGATATTGCAATTGATAGCGCAGATATGGTTTTAATGAAAAGTGATTTGTTAGATGCTGTGACAGCAATTACACTTTCAAAAGCTGTTATTCGAAACATTAAAGGTAATTTATTCTGGGCATTTTTCTATAATACTTTGGGAATTCCAATAGCAGCGGGATTATTTTTCGTGCTTTTTGGATTTAAGTTAAATCCAATGATTGCAGCGGGAGCAATGAGTTTAAGTTCTCTTTGCGTTGTAACAAATGCACTTAGACTAAAACTGTTTAAACCCTATAAATCAAGTAGTCAAATTAAAGAAAACATAATAATTGAAAAGGAGATATTTATGAAAAAGAATATTGTAATCGAAGGTATGATGTGTGGTCATTGCACAGGACGTGTAAATGACGTTTTAAACGCTATGGAGGGCGTAACTGCTGTTGTTTCACTCGAAAATAAGTCGGCGGAGGTTACACTTACAAAAGAAATTGCAGATGATGTGTTTATTGAAGTAATTACAAACGCTGGATATAAAGTAATTTCAATCAGTTAAGGAGCGATTTATGAAAGCGGATAAATCACAAATTACTCGTCTTTTGAAAACAGCTCGTGGGCAAATAGATGGCATTTTAGGAATGATTGAGGAAGATAGATATTGTATTGATGTTTCTACTCAACTTATGGCTACACAAGCTATTTTAGCAAAGGCAAATAAAGAAATTTTGCTTTCTCATATTGAATGTTGTATTAAAAATGCAACGGAAGAAGGCGACAAAGACAAGAAAACTGAAGAACTTACCAAAGTTATTGAAAAATTATTCAAACAATAAAAATAATAAAAAAATACTTATTGAACATTAAAAATTCAGTAAGTATTTTTTATTATTAAAGTAATATTTATTAGCTCAGTCTTGCCCTCGCAGAAACAAAAGCACCCATTTTTATCGTGTATAGTGCGGGATTGTCAGCGGGGACACCCAAAAAGTTTGCTAAAATCAATGCTAACTATAGCCTCGCAGAAACAAAGTTTCCATTTTTATCTCGTATGGTGCAAGATTGTCAGCGGGGATACCCAAAAAGTTGCTAAAATCAATGCTAACTATAGCCTCGCAGAAGCGAAAGTTTCCATTTTTATCTCGTATGGTGCGGGACTATCAGCGGGGATACCCCGCTTAGTTTTGAATTGCTCCGTCAAATTTAATTGCAGAAGGCTTGAAGTTGATTTTCTTAACAAATTCGCAAGCTTCTGTTCCGCCCATAATTCTGTCCATTCCGCTGTCTTCCCATTCAACAGAAAGAGGACCTTGATAGTTGTTAGCGTTTAGAACACGGATAATTTCTTCAAAATTAACATGTCCATGACCTAAAGAACGGAAGTCCCAACCACGTCTTAAATCACCAAAATCAATGTGTGAACCTAAAATTCCGCTTCTTCCATCAAGTGTAACAGCAGCATCTTTCATATGAACGTGATAAACTCTGTCAATAAAATCACTTAGGAATAAGTGTGGAGTAATTCCTTGCCAAATTAAGTGGCTAGGGTCAAAGTTAAGCCCAAACTCTTTTCTATCAGCGAATTTTTCTAGTAACTTTTTAGTTGAATAATAATCAAATGCAATCTCAGCAGGGTGAACTTCAAGAGCGAAAACAACATCGTTCTTAACAAATTCATCAAGAATAGGATTCCAAAGTTCAACGATTTTATCAAAACCGCCCTCGATAACTTCAGGAGTAGTTTGTGGGTAAGAATAAATGTATTTCCAAATAGGAGAACCAGTGAAACCTGTAATAATTTTAACTCCCATTTTTTTAGCAACAACAGCAGATTTTTTCATAGTTTCAATTGCCCAAGCTCTAATTTCTTCCGGTTTGTCAGCAAGTTCAGCAGGCGCAAAATTGTTCAATCTCTCGTCAGCTTCATCACCAACACATTGCCCAATAATGTGAGTGGAAATTGCCTCGCATTTTAAGTTGTACTTAGCCATAGTGTCAAGAACGTATTGAACATAGCTATCATCTTCATAAGCCTTATCAATGTCAAGTCCGTTTCCCCAACAAGCTATTTCAAGCCCCTCATATCCCATTTGAGATGCAGTTTTACAAAGTTCTTCAAAAGGCAAATCTGCCCATTGTCCTGTGCAAAGTGTAATTAATCTGTTTTTCATATAATTCAATTCCTTTCAAAATGTAATCGATTTCATTTAAATCATTACATTTATTTTAATGAAAAAAGTGCAACTTGTCAAGAGGTTTTTGAAAAAAATTTATAAATATAAAAAAATTTTGGTTAATTATAAAAAAGTAGGGGTTGGCGTCCTCGACAACCCGTTTTACTATAGTTTCGGGACGTCGAGGACGTCGTCCCCTACATAAATTGTGCAAATTTACTTTAATGTGCCTTAGCTTTCTTCACCGTTAGGTAAAACAGCATTTGCAATAACACCAACTACTACCGCAACAAACAAACCAGAAATATTGAAAATTTGGTCGCCTAAAGGAACATTAAATCCTCCAATATTGCCAATTCCAAGTCCGCAAACTAGAATTAAAGCCACGATAATCAAGTTTCTTGAATGTGTGAAGTCAAGTTGTGCTTCTGATAAAGTTCTAATACCAATAGCTGCAATCATACCAAAAAGTATAATTTCAACCCCACCTTTAACAGGGGAAGGCATTGTTTGAAGTGCTGCTCCAAAAGGTGCAATAAAGCCTAATATAATAGCTAAAACAGCTGTAATACGAAGAAGCTTTGGATTATAGTTTTTTGTAGTTGCCAAAACACCAGTGTTTTCTGAATAAGTAGTGTTAGGAGGTCCACCAAGTAAACCAGCTGTAAGTGTAGCAAAACCGTCACCCATTAATGTTCTATGTAGCCCTGGCTTAACTAAGAAATCTTTCTTAACTACCGCGCCATTTGTAGTAATATCACCAATATGCTCCATAAAAGTTACCAAAGCAACAGGTGCAATTGAAATAATTACTCCAAGGTCGAATTGTGGAAGGGACATAAAAGGAACATTGTTTGCATCTTTAGTCACAAATGGAATGTTGAATAATCCAAGCCAAGCATTATCCATTGCATCAGTGATTGGAGCATAGTTCATTTCGTAAATTCCGAATAATGAAAGAATTACACAAAGTAAATATCCGCCAGCGATACCAATTAGAATTGGAACAATCTTGAAAAATCCTTTAGAGAAAATTGTACAAATAATTACAATCGCCATTGTGAAAAGTGCAATTAAAGCATTTTCTAAATGCATAGAAGTAAAAGTTCCGTTGAAAACTGGGTCGCCGATTGCGTCTTTAATTCCTGTTGGAGCAAGTCCAATACCGATTACAACGATTACAGGTCCAGTTACAACTGGTGGAAATAGCTTTTTAATTTTAGCTGTTCCAACTAGAAAAGCAATTACAGCGAAACATAGATAAACAAGCCCCGCAACAATAATACCACCTTGTGCTAAAGGAACATTTTCTGGTACAACAGCACCATTTTCCCCCGCTCTAACAATAGCAGTAATTGATGGCAAAAATGCGAAAGATGAGCCTAAGAAAACAGGTACTTCAAATTTTGTGCAAAGGTGAAAAATTAAAGTTCCCACACCTGCACTAAATAAAGCAAGTGATGGATTTAAACCTGTAAGAAGTGGTACTAAAACAGTAGCACCGAACATTGCAAAAAGATGTTGTACACTAAGTAAATAGTCCTTTGATGTCAATTTAGTCATAAACTATTGATCCCCCATATTAAATTTTTAAAATTATTAAATAGAATTAGCTAGCTTTTACTTTAATCCAAAGTTCAGTTAATTTTTCTTTTAAAACTTCGTTATGTGCGAAAACTTCGTCTTTTTCATAACCTTCTCTTGGTAAATAAGCTTCGTTTTCAAAGTAATCTCCACCTTCGGCAGATAGGTCAGTCATAACTTGTGCATTTGAAGAAGTGTAACCAACATATGAAGAATTGCTATAAGAAGTATCATAAGTTAAGACATAATTAATAAATTCGTGAGCCAATTTTTGTGCTTCGGAGTTTTTAGGAATAACCATTCCATCAGACCACAAATTTGTACCTTGATGTGGCATAATGAAGCTCATTTCTTCATTTTCACTTAAAACATAAGCAGCATCACCACTATACATAACAGCTAAATCTTTAACTCCAGTAGCCATTGCGTCAATAACTTCGTCAGTTACATAAGCAGGGTCCATTGTATTAGCAAGTTCAACAAGCCAATCATAAGCCGCATTTATTTCATCATCATTATCAGTATTCATAGAATAACCAAGTGCTTTTAAAGCAACCATAAATGAGTCACGTTCAGAGTCGTACATATAAACATTTCCAGCATAATCAGTATTTTTCAAAATTTCATAACCTTGTTCCTCAATAAGTTCTTTAGGAACATTAACATTATTATAAACAATACCAACACTGCCCCAGAAATAAGGCACCGAATATGAGTTGTCAGGGTCATAAGGTAAGCCCGTAACCTCATCAGTTAAATTTTCAATATTAGGAATTAGGCTTTTATCAAGGGTAGCAAGCATATCCTCTTGAATCAATCGTTCAATCATATAATCTGACGGAATTAAAACGTCATAAACATCGCCCGCTTTAAGCTTTGTGTACATCATTTCATTTGAATCAAAAAGTTCATAGATAACTTCTACGTTATATTCGTCCTCAAAAGCAGAAATGACGTCTTCACCAATATACTCTCCCCAGTTGTAAATTTTAAGAGTATCCGCACCATATGTTTCCATTGGGTCGATTGTGCTTTCGTTTGAGCTATCACCTGAACATGCTGTTAGCATTAGCGCCCCCGCTAAAATTAGACCTAAGTATTTTTTCATTTCTCATTTCCTTTCGTTTCAAACCTTTAGTTTTCGTTTTTTTGTCTTTTTTTATCCCTGACAATAGGGACGATGTTGACAATAAGCAATACTGATGTAATAATTAGTATCATTATCGTCGAGAGTGCGTTAATCGACGGATTTATACGCTTTGACATAGTATAAACCATTATCGAAATATTGCTTACTCCATTTCCTGTTACAAAGTATGATATGATAAAGTCATCAAATGACATTGTAAAGGCAATCAAAGCACCGGAAATTATTCCAGGCATAATTTGTGGCACTATAACTTTAATAAGTGCCATAAAAGGTGTTGCACCCAAATCCATTGCCGCATCAGTAATGTTAGGGTCAAGGGAACGTAGTTTAGGCATTACGCTTAAAATAACATAAGGTGTACAAAACATAATGTGTGCCAAAAGCAAAGTTATATATCCTTTTTCAACATTAAGTGCTGAGAAGAACATTAATAGACCAATTGCAGTAACAATTTCAGGGTTCATAATAGGTAAATCATTCACCTGTTCAACAATCGTTCTAAGTATTTTTCTAAGTTTAGTCATACCAATAGCAGTGATTGTACCTAAAACAGTAGCAACTGCTGAAGAAATAACTGCAATTAAAATAGTATTAAAAATAGAATCCATCATAAGGTCGTTAGAAAACATACTTTCATACCACTCAAGAGAAAAACCAGTAAATTCAGTAAGTGATTTTGATGAATTAAAAGAAAAAACTACAATATACAAAATAGGGAGATAGAAAAAGGAAAACAGTAAAGCCATATAGACTTTGGAAAAAATCTTTTTATTTTTTTTCATAATTAAAAATATTCCTTTCTATGCTTTCTCATCATTTTTAACATTAGAAACATCCAATTTTTTAGTTACATACATTGAAATCATTACAATTATTGCCATAACTAAAGAAATCGCACTTCCAAAATTCCAGTTGCCCGATGTGATAAATTGTGACTCAATAACATTTCCTATAAGAACATATTGACCGCCACCTAGAAGTTTTGGAATGAAGAAACTTGATACCGCTGGCAAAAATACCAAGGTAATACCACTGATTACACCAGGGAGGGACAGTTGGAAAGTTACTCGTAAAAAGGCTTGCACTCTATTTGCGCCAAGGTCGTTTGCAGCCTCCAAAATACTTTTATCCATTTTAGCTAATGAAGTGTTAATCTGCAAAATCATAAATGGCACAAAATTATAAACCATACCTAAAATAACAGCAAAATCTGTGTGCAAAAGCTTAACTGAGTCAAAACCGAGTGCTACAATAATATTGTTAATAAGCCCGTTATCTTGCAAAATACCCATCCAAGCATAAGTCCTAACAAGCATATTTATCCACATTGGCAAAGTTACAACAAGGATTAAAATCATTCGCCTTGATTCTTTTGCAGTTGCAATAAAATAAGCGGCGGGATAACCAATTATAATACAAAGAACAGTGGTTATTACAGCAATATAAAGGGATTTAAGTAGCACCTCAATAAAAATCGGGTCACTCAAAAACCTAGCAAAATTTTCCAAAGTAAATTTTACAGTAATAACTTCATTACCTAAAGTAGTAAAGGCATATACTACTATTAAAATCATTGGAACAACAATTAATACAGTTATCCAAAGAATATAAGGATAAGCCATTTTCTTAAATAAGTTCAATTCTCTACTCCTTTATTATCTAATATAAAATCTAGTCTATATAAACCTCGCAGAAACAAAGTGTGCTCATTTATCTCATTCCAGTGCGGGCATATGAGTAGCGATTCGCTACTTGGACATTATGTGAATGTCTTCAGGGAAGAAAGTTAGTCCAACTTCTTTTCCTACTTCCGTTTTGTCGGTAGTGTCAATTTTATATTCAAACCCTTGAGTTTTAAAGGTAACATTATAAGTGCCAGGAGTAATGTTTTCTGGGTCAAAATCGTAAACAACGTCAGTTATTTCAACAGCTGTACCGTCTTCAAGACTCCAAGCTGAAGCATTTGCCCAAGTTTTTAAGTCAGTTTCAAGAGCGATACTTTCCTTAATTTCATCACAAGTTTTAAAGAACTTAACTGCGAAAATTTCCTCTTGATAAATTTTGTTTACAACACGATTTTCATCTTCAACAATCATATTAATAGTAACATTTGTACCTGCGTGAGTGTAAAAGGTAACTGGATAAGTTCCATTTTCTGGTAAAATTTCATACTCAATCTTTGAAATTGACAAAAATTCGTCCTTAATAGGGTCCCAAGCCTGAGCGTCAGCCCTTGCGATAATATCTGCATTAGTAAGCTCTTTTACGTCCGCAATGTCCAAATAAAAATCATTTGCACTGATTTTTTCGTTAGCTTCTTTATTATAAACAGGTTTTTCATTAGAAACGTGCATTGTAACAGAAATTGAAGTACCAGCCTTAGTTTCTACCACAATCTCATAATGTACGCCTTTGAACAAAACTGATTTAACAACGCCTTTAAGCTTACCTAAATCGCAATCCACAATATCAATGTCCTCAGGGCGAATTACAACGTCAACTTCCTCGTCTTTACCATAACCAAAGTCAACACATTCAAATTTCTTATCTTCAAAAGTAACTAAATAATCAGAATTCATAACACCGTCAATAATGTTACTTTCTCCAATAAAATTAGCCACAAACTCATTTACAGGCTCGTTATAAATATCAGTAGGAGAACCAATTTGTTGGATTTGTCCCTTTTTCATTACAACAATTGTGTCCGACATGGTAAGAGCTTCCTATTGGTCATGGGTTACATATATAAAAGTAATTCCAACCTCTAGTTGGATTTTTTTAAGTTCAATTTGCATTTCTTTTCTAAGTTTTAAGTCAAGCGCTCCTAAAGGTTCATCTAAAAGCAAAACTTTAGGCTCGTTAATTAATGCCCTAGCTATAGCAACCCTTTGTTGTTGCCCACCGGACATTTGTAAAATACTACGTTTTTCAAAACCTTCAAGCCCAACAAGTTTAAGCATTCTCATAACTTTTTGTTTAATAACGTCTTTTGCTTCCTTTTTAATTTTTAGCCCAAAAGCAATGTTGTCATAAACATTTAAGTGAGGGAAAAGTGCATATTTTTGAAAAACTGTATTAAGTTCACGTTTATATGGAGGAACTTTACTAATATCACTTCCGTCAAAAATAACCTCGCCATTGTCTTGTTCTAAAAACCCGCCTAAAATACGTAAAAGTGTAGTTTTTCCGCAACCTGAAGGTCCAAGTAATGTAACAAACTCTCCCTCATTCACACTTAAATCAATATTATCAAGAACAATTTCCGTACCAAACGTCTTAACAATGTTTTTAAACTCGATTATTTTCATTAAAATGACCATTCCTCTCAATTATATAGTTAATATGTAGCTTTAGGATTGTAAAAAGATTTAACTACAAATTCATTTATATTCCCCGATAAAACCCAATTTTCACAGGATTTTCACAACATTATTGTACACACTTTTTTACCCTTTTGTCAATAGTTTTTCCTCTAATTTAAAATAATATAATAAAGGAAACAATATTTAGTCTTTTTTACTATAATATTTATACATATACAGCAAAAAAGACGGAATTCAATAAAGAAATCCGTCTTTAATTCTTGCTAAATTTATAGTATAAAAATTATATTATAACATGTAAAATTAAAGCAGTCGTGAACATTGAAACAAAACCCAAAATCATAAAGAATAATTTTTTTGAATAACCCTTAGGGCTAACCTCGCCCATGCTATCAAGTTTTTTTATAATAGGGTGAAGTCTAAAAAAATAGGTTGAAATTGACAATATCATAGCAATCATAGTATGAACCTTAATCATTTCATTTCCAGCAATCAAAACCACAATAAGTAAAGCAATAAAAACTAATTTAGAACCAGCAACCCAATTTGCCATATATTTAGCAAACAATCGACTTTCCTCATCTTTTTTAGCAGTGTGCCAACCATTAAAAATAGCAACTCCATTTCCTAGTTTTGAGTCAGGAGCAAAATATAAAATCGCTACATTAGAAATTTCTAATATAATAAATACTACGATAGCAATATTTAATATCATCTCTAGTTTATCCTTTCGTTAGCTATTTTCATAGCTTGTTGTAATAGGAATCATATTTTCTACAAACTTTGTCATAATGTCACTTAATTCAGTTTGCGTTAAGTCCATAAAGTTTTTGTATTCAGGCATTGATGGAGCTTTATCATCTGCTACAATATTAATGCCAATTCTATAAGGAATTTCTTCCAAACCTTGACCCTTATCAATCATTAAATCATACAATTTGAAAATAATTTCATTGTTTTCAGAAAGCCATTCGCCAGCACATGAAAATGCTTTTTCGCCATAACTTGTAACGTCTAAAGTAAATTTACCAGTTTCTTTTTGGAAAATATAGTTACCAGATGCAATTTCTTCACCATTTTGTCTTACAAGGAAAGTATGCGCTAAAATAGTATCATCTTCATAATTATTGTTTGCAATTAAAATGCTTTCGTCATTGTCAACAATATTAAGTGAAAAACCATTTCCTAAAATTTCATAATTAATTGAACCAGTTTCGCCATTTTGCTCTAATATAATAGAAGCGGCAATGATATTTCCGTCTTTATCAGTTGTCAATTCTACGTCAATCTCATAAGGTTCAGTAGTTCTAAGTTCTTCAACAAAACTTTCAAAGTCGCCAGCTTCACCAAAATTAACATTTACATATGGCATTAAGGCGTCCATAAGAGCTGTTAAATTAGCACTTGCATTAAATTCAGCATACAAAGTTTCAAGCATATCTGCTAAATCTTCATTTGTAATAGTTGCATTTATAATAGTGTTGTCGCCGTCTTGAACATTTGTTGTGCTAATTGAGTTTTCCATTACTCTATTGAAAATTTCTTCAAGTTCTTTGCTAAATTCTTCAGGGTTAATGCTGTCAATTACTGAATTTAAATCAGTAGAAGCGTCATCAGTTGCAGGCATTAAACTATCCAAGCTAACGCCAAGATATGTTTGTACTAAAGGCTCAATATCAGCAAAATTTAAACCAATAGCAGTTAAGTCATCAGTGTCTTTATCATCGTCAACTAAAACACTTTCTTCTTCAACAACAATTTTTTCGTCGTCAATAAAAATAGTAGCATTAATTGGTTCAATAAAAGATGGGCTTCTTAAAATTGTGTTAATAGTAGAAACAGTTTCGTTTTCAAAATAAGCTTTAAATGTAATTTTATCCATATCGGCTACATTTACTGAACCAGTGTCAATGAAAACCTCAACCGAACCACCGTCAGTGAATTTTTCCAGAACTTTTTCAGTGTTTGATGAAAGCATATTTTTAGCAGAACTTTCAATAGCTCCGTCAAGTGTAGTAGGCGTTTCATTTCCGCAAGCAGTTAATAAAGTTGTAATTGCGAAAATCATAGCGATTATAGAAATTTTAATGTAATTCTTTTTCATAATATCAATCCTTTCCTTCCATTCCATTCGTTTCAGTTAATTTTTTTAATAATCAAAAGAGCATAATAACTCATAATAATTACTATAATCATTATAACCCAGATTTGTTAATATTTCAAGTGCTAAAAAAATGTTTAGTAGTTATGAACAAAATATTAAACGAAAGAAGAATGGTATGTAACTTTTTTAGTATTTCTGTAAGATAAAATTAAGGGATTTACTTGAAAGTTACACCGGAAGTTATCTCTTGACAAAAATGTAAAATTATGCTATTATACCGAACGGTAGGTAAATTCAACTATACTACTTTAAATATTAATTTAGAAGAAAGAATGGTCTTTATGGAAAATAATAAATTATCAAGGCAATTTACAACAAAAACTTTGCTTTTGTACGCACTCCCAACTATATTAATGATGATTTTTATGTCATCTTACACGACAATTGACGGTATATTTGTATCCGAATTTGTGGGAGAAAACGCACTTGCAGCAATAAACATAGTATACCCTGCTTACGGCTTAACCTGGTCCCTTGGACTAATGTTTGCAACAGGGGCAAATGCTATAATAGGCAAATTTTTAGGCGAAAAAAAGGAAGAATTAGCGAAACAGTTTTTCACTTTAATTTACCTTGTGGGGATAGTGGCGAGTATACTTTTGGCGGGTGTCCTCATAATTTTTATTGAACCTATTTTAGAATTGCTTAAAACTTCGGAATTGCTTTATCCTTATGCAAAAGATTATCTGTTTACATTCTCATTTTTTATTCCAATGGCTTTTTTACAAGTGTTTACTCAAACCTTTTTCATCTCGGCGGGAAAACCAATTTTGGGATTTGTTTCTTGTTTAGCTGGGGGAATTACAAATATAATTTTAGACTATGTTTTCCTTGATTTATTGAGTATGGGGATTTCGGGAGCAGCTATTGCAACTGGTTTAGGATTTTGCGTTCCAGGTATTTTCGGTATAGTTTATTTTGCTGTAAAAAGAAATTCGCCACTATGTTTTGTAAAACCAAAGTGGGAAGGGAAACGCCTTTTAAGCAGTGTAGTAAATGGTTCTTCAGAATTTGTTACAAACGTTGCTGCTTCAATCACAACCTTTTTATTTAATGCAATTTTATTAGATTTAGCTTCCGAAAGTGGAGTTACTTCAATCACTGTAATTTTATATGTTCAAATGTTACAAGCGGCAATTTATGGAGGATATTCTTTTGGAGTTTCTTCTGTTATAAGCTATAAATATGGTTCAATGGACAAACTCCAACTTCAAAAAATCACAAGGGTAAGCTTTAGGTTTATAGCAATAGCTTCAGTGGTTGTAATTGCATTTTCCTTTATCTTCGCAGATTTTGCAGTATCACTGTTTGTTGACCCAGAAAGTAGCACTTATCCAATGACATTAAACGGATTTAGACTTTTTGCCTTTGCCTATATTTTTATGGGATTTAATATTTTTACTTCAACCCTATTCACTTCTCTTTCAAACGGAAAAATTTCGGCATTGCTATCAATTCTAAGAACTTTAGTTTTCACAGTAATATGCCTTTTAACTTTGCCAAATATTATCGGAATAAACGGCGTATGGCTTGCAGTTCCCTTAGCGGAAGCTTTAACCTTTATCTTCTCAATGATTTTCTATAAATGGGGAAAATCAATTTATCACTATTCCAAATCGACAAAATCAGCCAATTAATATTGCAAAATTGCTAATGATATGGTATAATATTATGGTTAAATTTTGATAAATTGAAAGGATTGGTTATAGAAATGGATAACAAAATTAAAATCGGTATTTTAGGTTATGGAAACTTAGGACGTGGTGTTGAATACTCACTTATGCAAAACGAAGATATGGAGCTTGTGGGAGTTTTCACAAGACGTGACCCATCTACAATTACTCCTATTACAAAAGGTGTCGAGGCTTATAACATTGACTCGTTACTTGATTTTGTTGGGAAAATTGACGTTTTAGTATTGTGTGGAGGTTCTGCAACTGACCTACCTGAACAAACTCCTGAATACACAAAATATTTTAACACAGTGGACAGCTTTGACACTCATGCAAAAATTCCTGAATTTTATGCACAAGTAAATAAAGTTGCTCTTGAAAATGACAAAGTAAGCATTATTTCAGTGGGCTGGGACCCTGGAATGTTCTCTGTAAACAGATTGTACTCTATGTCAATTCTGCCAAAAGGAACAACTTATACTTTCTGGGGAAAAGGTGTTTCTCAAGGACATTCTGATGCAATTAGACGTGTTAAAGGCGTGAAAAATGGTAAACAATACACTATTCCTCTTGAAGAAGCATTAAATAAAGTAAGAACTGGTGAAAATCCTGAACTTTCAACAAGAGAAAAACACTTAAGAGAGTGCTTTGTAGTCCTTGAAGATGGAGCGGACAAAGATTTTGTTGAACAAACAATAAAAAATATGCCAAACTATTTCGCAGATTATGACACTGTAGTTCATTTTATTGACGAGGAAACTCTGCTCAAAGAACATAGCGGTATTCCACATGGTGGATTTGTTATTCATAGTGGAAAAACTGGCGAAAATGACTGTAACACTCACGTTATTGAGTATTCTTTGAAACTTGACTCTAACCCTGAATTTACTTCAAGTGTGTTAATTTGTTATGCAAGGGCAGCCTATAGACTTGCTTGTGAAAAGGATTTTGGCGCAAAAACAGTATTTGATATTGCTCCAAAATATTTATCAAGTATTCCATATGAAAAATTGATTGCTGAACTTTTATAATAAAAATTGCAATAAAAATAAAAAATGCAAAATTTGCAAAAATATTTTTAAAAAAGTATTGACAAACGATTTCAATTGTGATAAAATAATTAAGTCGCTGAATGAGGCGACTTAATGGAGAGGTGTCCGAGTGGTTTAAGGAGCTGGTCTTGAAAACCAGTGATCCTGCAAGGGACCGTGGGTTCGAATCCCACCCTCTCCGCCATAGATAGCCTTTACACTGAATAAGTGTTTAGGCTAATCTTATATAACTTAATAGCTTTTATGGCAACTATTGGAGAAGTACTCAAGTGGTGAAGAGGCGCCCCTGCTAAGGGTGTAGGTCGGGCAACTGGCGCGAGGGTTCAAATCCCTCCTTCTCCGCCATATAATCTGGTCAAAATGACTGTACTACTGGTAAAATCCAGTAAAATACAGGGTTTTGACCATTTTTTCTACCCTAAAATAGTGATTTTCGAGTATGCGTTTTTAAGGCTGTACTAAGAGTAAAAAAGCACTTTTAGGTGACTCGAACTATCACTATTCACAAATACATAAGAACCTCTATGGTACCCAA